>CAJMQA010000151.1 GCA_905215395.1 uncultured bacterium
CACAGACACTCGTCCTCAGCGTTTTATGGTCCTCTCAGCTTTATCCCCGAAACCTTCCGCTAGTGCAACATTACAGGAGAAGCTGAGTCTGACAATAATCTCTTCCACTGACAATTCCGGATCATCTTTTAGAGTACGATAATCTTAAAGGATTGCAGATCCGTAAGTCGGAAGTGTTTTGGCTGTCAGACCATTTAAGTGACTGACGAGGTTCCTGTTAGCCGGTCTGAACGCCCGACGGAGGGATGTCTGAGCGGTAGCGAGTTCCCGGAGTCAGTGAAAAACCGGTATACAGGACCGGCACAAAGCGACCGGTCGGAAAGGCAAAACACGGAAGACGAAATAGAATGAAAAACAAAAATAATCTAGGATTATTTTTGATGATGAATACGTAAGCTACTGATCAAAGCGGAAACCAAAGCCAGAGCAGAGCCGAAAAGCAGGGAATAACGCATTCCGTGACTCGGAAAAACAACAAATATGACAGCAGCAAAAGCAGCACCAACGGTTTGTCCCAATAACCGGGCCATCCCCAGCATTCCACTTGCTCCCCCCGTCCGCTCTTTGGGCGCTGAAGCAATGATGGTACTATTATTAGGCGTAATAAAAATTCCGAAACCAAGTCCCCCTATGACCATTCGCCAGATAATATCCCAATGGGTCGGAACAGCTGGAAGATGCGCCAGCAGAAACAGAGCAAGCCCGAATATCAGCAAACCAATACCTCCCAACAAACCTGCATTCATACGCCCCATCAAACGTCCAGCCAAAGGAGCAGCAATCATCGTTGCCAACGGCCAAGGAGTCAATAACAACCCTGTAGCCACCTCACTCAGATGCAATACTCTCTGAAAAAAGAAAGGAATAGATACCAGAGCCAACATCTGTGCTATAAACGAGAAAACAGATGTGAGTATGGATAATGAAAAAATACGACTACGCATCAAATCCACCGGCAAGAGCGGATAAGGATGATGAAGTTGTCTTCGGACAAAAAACCATCCCAGAATCAACATAATGCCCATTCCAGGCACTAAAACATACCAATGGATATCGTGAGCAAATCCGTCGATGACACAAATCAACAAGCCAAAAGTCAGGGCATTTAAAATAGCACTTGTTACGTCAAACCGCTGAGATTTCAGTTTAACAGGATTCGGAGGCAAGAATTTCTGTCCCAGAACAAAAGCCAATAATCCGATAGGCACATTAATGGCGAACAACCAGGGCCAATTAGCTATAGACAAAATTCCGGCAGCCATAGTAGGTCCGGCAGCAGCAGCTACGGCAATCATCACTCCATTAATTCCCATTCCCCGGGGTAATAAATGCGCCGGAAATATGATACGTAATAAAGCTGTATTCACACTGGTAATAGCCGCAGCACTAAATCCCTGCAATCCACGGGCTATCACCAGTGTGACAAAAGAATCCGACAAGGCACAAATCAAAGAGGTCACACTAAACATCAGTAACCCCATGACATACACTTTTTTATAGCCCCAAAGATCCCCTAAAGAAGAAAAAGCCAACAATGAAATAGTAACAGCCAACTGAAAAGCGTTGACTACCCAAATTGAACTGGCAGGATTCACATGTAAATCACTGGCTATCGTTGGTAAAGCCACATTAGCAATGGCTCCGTCGAGCACGGCCACCGAAATACCCAATGCAATAGCAACCATCGCCCATCTGCGCTTGGGCTGTATCAATCCATCTGTAACTTCTTCCGTCATATCTTTTCATCCAACAGACGATATACGTAAAATATATAACTTCTGTTCCGACTACACATGAACTATTCAAAATCTTTTTCCGTAAAATCAGAAAAAATTCCCTACGATTATGAACACCATTGACAAAAGCACCATCCAAGACCTGAATTTAAAACGTTATCTAGGCAAATGGTATGAAATTGCCCGGTTTAATCATCGTTTTGAAAGAAACTTACACGCAGTGACGGCCGAATATACCCAGGAAAAGCCTGGAAAGATCCGTGTCAAAAATTGCGGACATAAAGGCAGTCCTACAGGACCTGAAACCTGTGCTATCGGGAAAGCTCATTTGTCCAAAAACTCAGCAGGCCAGTTGAGAGTTTCTTTTTTCCTCTTTTTCTATAGCGACTATAATATACTGGAACTCGATACCAATTACGAATGGGCTCTGATCGGCAGTTCTACTTCCCGTTTCCTTTGGATACTCAGCCGTACCCCCCAACTTCCGTCTGAAACTCTGAATGACATTCTCGGAAAAGCAAAAAAACGGGGCTATAACACAGACAAATTGATTTTTCCGGAACACTATAACCACTGAAATACAACGGGGACTATGTCAATTTTGGCATATAATCCCCGTTTTATTTGGAAAACCTTATTCAGGTATTACCTCTTCTACCATTTCTTTTACGGTATAATATATTTCATAAGTCACTTTTCTTAACTGAGGATAGAAATTCTGTTTGATATAATTAAACTGCGGAAGTTTCCGCAGTTCAGCTTCCCGCTGATCCGGATGGCCTATCCGGTCGATAATCCCTATCGCAACTTTTTTACCTGGCATCGTAGATTCCCCGAGCAATTTCCGTAAACCATCCCAATCTTCCGGAATGTATTTCATCTCAATCATACCGGGATCGACTTTACCATGAACTTCCAGATATTTTTCTACAGATTCTGCCCGTCTTTTAGCCAAACTTTCATTATAAATATAAGGTCCATCCGGAGAACAGATTCCTGTGACTACAATCCGGAGAACATGCATGGAAGAATCTGTCATGACTTTTTTTATCATATTTGTCATATCGTCCAGTTCCTGCCGGTTCCGGTAAATAGCCGGATCAACTACATATCCGTTCACAGGATATAAGAAACGGGCAAAGCCTTCTTCGTTCTTTTCTATTTCCTTTTGTATGTATTTAACCCGCACAGGGCCTGGATCTTGTGGAATATAAACAACTCCGTCAGCCAAAGTCAACTCATAAAGCTCCGTCTTTCTATCACAGGCTTCAAGCGAAACACCCGCCATCAGTTTAGCCTGTGTCATCCACAATTGAAACGGCACTGCCTGCGACAATTTTATATTCATAGTCCCTTTTTTTGTCATCAAAGGTACTATCCCCGGATAATCCGGTAATTGTCCTTCTAAAGCTTCCAAACGCCCTTCCCGTCTTACATACTCCTTGCCAGTAATAATGACCGGAGTCAAATCCAAACGTTGTCCGTTACCTGTAAAATAAGGCTGCCAGATTAAGCGTCCGCAAGCCGGGACATAATGTGCCGGAACATTTAACGTATAGTCAACCTGAATAATATAAGGATCCGACTGCTGATTCACAAACAACCCTACTTTCTCCGGCGTAACCGTAATCCAGGGCTTCTTTCCCATTTGCCTGAAACCTCCACAAGAGACCACGATCAGTAAACTGCCAACCAAAACTATTGATAATCGATTCATTTTCCTCTACTTTTAAACAAATACACAAAACTTACATTCAACTTCGTCGGTCCCCAGTAATTCCGGTGATCGGAATTTATAAAACGGCCACATTTATCCCGCAGGTATTTGTCATAATCAAGATAAGCATAGCCCAATCCTAATTCTGTTTCCAGATTCCAATGTTTCCCAATAATCCACTGATATCCGTAAGAGAGACCTCCACCTATAAACCAACCGTCATAGCGGTATTTCTCCAATCCTCCATTATATTTACCACCGTGGGTATGAATTCCGAAAAAATGCCCCATAAATCGCCGGCAGAACCAGTAACGCCATTCCGGTTGCACAGCCCAATGCATAATCTTTCTGTTATCATGAAAACGAAAAGGGTTATAATTAGCTGTAACATCCAGTGTCATCCGGGGGGTAAAAGCAATCTCACCTCCTATGTTCATTGTTGTAGCTGCCCAATAAATAACATTCGTTTTTATACCTATTTTTTGTGCCTGTGTAACCCCACAACTAAACAAAAGTAATATCCAAAAGATCTTTTTCATCCAGCTTCATTTTTTCAATATGAACGAAAGACCGAAATTAAAGTTGTTATTATTACTCATAAAGTTTCCAGACACTTTTCCTATCTTTGGATAAGATAAACTGCATCATATCAGAATCCGAATAAATTTGATTCTGCGTTTAACTTGCATTATATTTGTAGAATATTGATAAAGTAATAGAGTCCTATGTCCAAAAAAATTATTTATAACGCCCGCATCATCACTATGAATGCCCAACTGGAAATTATTCCTGAGGGCAGTATTCTCATTGAAAACGGAAAAATCAAGTCCATCTCTCCGGATAAAATCTGTGATGAAACAGCCACTTATACCGATGCCGAAGGGATGTTCGTCATGCCGGGATTTATCAATACTCATACCCATGTCCCCATGACACTGCTCCGGGGATATGCCGATGACCTACCCTTGCATGAATGGCTGACAGAGCATATTTTTCCCGCAGAAGCACAGGTAGTGACCCCTGAAAATGTCCGGATCGCAACACGACTCGCATTCCTCGAAATGATCAAATCCGGAACCACCTGTTTCAATGACATGTATTTTTTTGAAGACATCATTGCAGAGGAAGCTAAGAAAGCAGGTATCCGGGGAATGATGGGTGAATCTCTGATCGATTTCCCGACTCCGGGTTTTAAAACCGTTAATGAAGGTCTTACACTCTGCGAAAAACTGATTCAGAAATGGAAAGGAGACCCGCTCATTCATCCCTCTGTTTGTGTCCACGCTCCTTATACCTGCTCAAAAGAAACACTACTAAAAACAAAAAAACTGGCAGACAAATATCAAACCTTGTTACAAATCCATCTGGCAGAAACCCGGAAAGAGGTAGAAGATATCACCCGGCAAACCGGCTTATCTCCAGCAAAATATCTGTATTCTCTGGGCCTGCTCGACCGCAATGTAATAGCAGCCCATTGTGTATGGCTAAATCCAGAGGAAATAGAGTTGATGGCAACAACACACACCTCTATTGGCCACTGCCCGAAAAGTAACCTGAAATTAGCCAGTGGAATTGCCGATATTGATACCTATTCCAAAGCCGGAATAACAGTAGGGCTAGGTACAGATGGCACAGCCAGTAACAATAATCTGGATATGGTAGAAGAAATGCGGTTCGCAGCCTTGCTTTCCAAGGTTGTAAATTATAAACCCGAAGCAACGGATGCCCGTCAGGCTCTAAAGATAGCCACCATCAACGGAGCCAGAGCTTTGGGGCTGGAACAGATAACAGGCTCGCTGGAGGTAGGAAAGAAGGCTGACCTGATTTTCGTCCATGCAAATTCAACCAATATGATCCCGGTATATGACGAATATTCTGCCGTCGTATATGCCATGAATAGTAAAAACATACGCTCCTCTATGGTCAACGGAGAATGGATCATGAAAGACCGGGTTGTATTACATATCGACAAAGAAGATACCATGGAACAGATCCGCTTTATCGCCCGGAATATCCGGAAGAAATAAATTTGTGACAGATTTGCTTCTATTTACTGTGAAAAACGATAGATTTGCAATAGAATTAAGACACTCAAATTCAAAATTATGAAAAAGTTGCTCTACGGGGATTTCGAAGAAAAATACACCAACTATGAAACGGCAGAAATTGCAATTTTACCTGTACCTTACGACGGGACGAGTACATGGATCAAAGGAGCAGACAAGGGTCCCCAAGCCCTTTTAGAAGCTTCCTTTAACATGGAATTTTATGACATTGAAACCGATTCGGAAGTATTCACCCACGGCATAGCAACATTGGAACCAGTCACCGAAGCCTCATCTCCGGAAGCAATGGCTGAAGAAGTAAAACAACGCGTCGATATCATTCTGAAAGATAAAAAGTTTCCTGTACTTTTAGGTGGTGAACATTCTGTCAGTATCGGAGCATTTCAGGCTATGGCCAAACATTATGATACATTTTCCATCCTTCAGCTGGACGCCCACTCAGACATGCGCGACGAGTATGAAGGTTCTCCCTGTAATCATGCCTGTGTCATGGCCCGGGGAAAAGATATCACTGCAAGCGTTGCACAGGTTGGTATCCGGAGCACTGCCATAGAAGAAAAACACAATATCGACCGGGATCGCATATTCTATGCACACGAAATCAAAGAATCCGGTAATTCAACGTGGATGTACGAAGTGTCACAACAACTGCATGATAATGTATATGTCACCATCGACCTGGATGTTTTTGATCCGGCATACATGCCTTCTACCGGAACTCCGGAACCGGACGGATTGAACTACAGGGAAGTATTGAACTTTCTGAAACTGATTAATGCCCGCCATAATATTATCGGACTGGATGTCGTTGAGCTCTGTCCGAACCCAACCAATAAAGCTCCGGATTTCCTGGCAGCGAAGCTGATCTATCAGATTCTGAGTATAAAATTCAATAATCAATAAATAAATGTTTACTATTATCATTCTGATTGTCACCGTTGTTGTCTCTTTTATTTGCTTCAACAACCGGCAGCTTTTCAACAAACTTGCACTATCGCCTTACCAAGTTGTACATGCACACCAATGGTACCGCCTCATTTCTCATGGCTTCGTCCATGGGGACTGGATGCACCTCTTCGTCAACATGTTTACCTTTTGGTCATTCGGAGAATACATAGAAAATGCATTTTTAAGTCTGGATTTCGGTAAATGGGCATTTGTACTTTTGTATTTTGGAGGTATGGTTATCGCTTCTATCTCAGACTTGTTCCGCTACCGGAATGCTCCCTGGTATTCCTCGATCGGTGCATCAGGAGCTGTTTCTGCTGTACTGTTTACTTCCATATTTCTAAATCCCTGGGGAAAAATCCTGTTTTTTGCAGCAATCCCGATTCCCGGAATCCTGTTCGGTGTTATTTATCTGGCTTATTGCCAGTACATGGCAAAAAGAGGAGGGGACAACATCAACCACAATGCTCACTTTTATGGTGCCATTTACGGTTTTATTTTCCCCATTTTACTGGAACCCAAGCTATTCGATTTCTTTCTCCAGCAATTTATGAAATAAAAAAGTCCCGGGAACAGATTTCCGGGACTTCAATTTTATAGATGTATCTTATTCCAAATAGGTGTATCCATACAAGCCTGAACGATAATTGGATAAAAATTCCCGTCCTTCTTCGGGTGAAATGATCCCCTTCTTTACAGAAGTAGTCACCCAAACCTCCACAGTTCTTGCCATTCGTTTCGGAGTAAACTGTACATACTCCAATACATCTGCCACCGTTTCTCCTTCAATGATCTTATCGATCACATACTCATTTCCCTTCACCTTGATGTGTACAGCATTCGTATCTCCGAACAGATTGTGCAAATCCCCTAAAATCTCCTGATAGGCTCCCACCAAAAAGACTCCGAAATAATAAGGCTCTTTGTTATTCAGTTCGTGAACCGGCAAATGATACGAAAAATTACGGGTGGAGATGAAATTATTGATCTTTCCGTCAGAATCACAGGTTATATCCTGAATAGTAGCCGATTTGGTCGGTTGCTCATTCAAACGCGAGATCGGCATGATCGGGAAGATCTGGTCGATGGCCCAGGAATCCGGCAAAGACTGGAAAAGAGAAAAGTTACAGAAATATTTATCCGGTAGCATCTTTGCAATCTTTTTCAGTTCATCCGGAGCATGCTTGGTCGCCTCCGCCATATCGTATACCTCGCGCGCCACAGACCAGAACAGACGTTCAACCTGTGCCCGGGTACGCAGATCTATCAATCCCAGGTTAAACAAATTCAAAGCATCTTCCCGGCATTGCAATGCATCGTGCCAGGTTTCCAGCAAACGCGGCTGATTCAGGTTTTCCCACAAGTCATACAGCTCTTTCACCAGTTCGTGTGCATCTTCTGCCAACTCTTCATTCTCGTCAAAGGCAGGCAGGCTTGTACTGGCAAGCGCTTCGAATACGAGTACAGAATGGTGGGCAGTCAGCGAACGTCCTGATTCTGTGATGATATTCGGCTGTGGTAAATCATTCTTTTCACAGGCATCAACCACTGAGGACACGGCATCATTCACATATTCCTGGATAGAGTAGTTCATGCTGTTAGAAGTTGCCGAACGGGTTCCGTCATAATCAACTCCCAATCCGCCACCTATATCTACAAAATTGATATTATACCCCATTTTCTTCAATTCCACATAGAATTGTGAAGCTTCTTTGAGGGCCGTCTTAATACGACGAATATTGGTAACCTGACTTCCGATATGAAAATGAATTAATTGCAGGCAATCTGCCAGTTTATTCTTTTCCAGAATCTCCAGGGCATCCAACAATTCACTCGAATTCACCCCAAACTTACTGACATCCCCTCCGGATTCTTCCCATTTCCCACTTCCGGAACTGGCCAGCTTGATGCGGATTCCTATATTCGGGCGTACCGACAATTTCTTT
>CAJMQA010000152.1 GCA_905215395.1 uncultured bacterium
TATCCGTCCCTTTGGCGTGTGACCTGATCCTATTGCCAGAGATGTTTGTTTCCGGTTGTATGATGGTGAAGAAGGCGCGGGAAATAGCAGAAGCAGAGAAAAAAGAGGTCGCTGCCCGCTTTGCTGATGTCCGGGAAATGATGCTTGCTTGGGCCCGGCAACAGAATGCCCTGATTATGGGATCTACGGTCTGCGAGGAAGAAAGACGCTACTATAATCGTTTAATTGCGGCTTTTCCGGATGGACATTGTCTGTATTATGATAAAAGGCATTGTTTCCGGATGGGGGGGGAAAATGAACATTTTTCTCCGGGAGCCAGACAACTGGTTTTTGAATTCCGGGGTGTCCGCATTGCTCCGTTCATCTGTTATGATTTACGTTTTCCTGTATGGAGCCGGAATCTTCAGGCTTATGATCTGGCTGTTTATGTGGCTAATTGGCCTGAATCCAGAAGAGAAGTATGGAATAGTTTGCTGAAAGCCAGAGCAATAGAAAATCAGGCCTTTGTCGCCGGGGTGAATTGTGTGGGGAGTGACCTGAACGGTTTGCTTTATGCCGGGGATTCGGCTGTATGGGATGCGAGAGGGAAAGCTGTGGTTACAGCAACTGATTTTCAGGAAGAAATTGTGATTGCGGATTGTGATATTGCCGGACTTCATAATTTCCGGGATAAATTTCCGGTATTGGAGGACAGAGACTCCTTTCAGCTAAAAATTTAAAAGCTGTTTTTTATTGATGGGAAAAATTTGTACCTTTGCATTCGTTTGCTAAATTAATCTAAATATAAAGTTTATGAAATATTTGTTATTAACATTTATCGGAGCTGTAATGATGCTGAATTCTAAGGCTCAGGACAAGATGCTGACAATGGAAGAGGCAGTTCTGGGATACAATCTTTATCCTAAAAATCTGTATATACAGTGGCAGGGAGACCGGGATATATTGACTTATCTGGAAGAAGGAACCAAACTGGTCGGGGAATCTGCCGGGGAAGAGAAAAAAGTTTTGATGACTGTCGGAGAGCTGAATACGCTTCTGAATGCTGATCTGAGAGGATGGCCTCAGTTTGAGTGGAAAGATGGAAAGACCCTGGTGATCATGCGTCAGGGAAAGAGATATGAGATAGATGTGGATCGGAAAGTTCTGGCACGTACTTATTCTATTCCTCAGGGGGCACAGAATATAAGTCCGAATGCGGGAGAACTGATTGCATATACGAAAGGGAATAACTTGTATTATATAGATGCCAACAGTAATGAATTTGCCATAACTCAGGATAAAGACCTGAATATTGTAAACGGACAAACTGTTAGCCGGAATGAGTTTGGTATCAATGGCGGAATATTCTGGTCGCCGGATGGAAAACAACTGGCATTTTACCGGAAAGATGAAAGTCAGGTAGGTACTTTTCCTTTGCTGGACATTAATACCCGTATGGGAAGTCTGGTTGAAATTAAATATCCGATGGCAGGTATGAAATCGGAGCAGATTAGTCTGGGAATTTATAATATCGCTTCCGGTAAAACAGTTTTCCTGGATGTAAATGATTTTGGCAGAGAGCAATATCTGACTAATATAGCCTGGGGACCGGCTTCTGATTATGTGTATGTGCAGGTATTAAACCGGGCTCAAAAACATATGCGTTTGAATCAGTATGATGCCAGAACCGGAGAATTTATCCGGACTTTATTGGAAGAAAAGAATGAAAAGTACATAGAGCCTTTGACTCCCATTGTATTTTTAAAGAATGATCCTTCAAAATTCATTTACCGGACTAATAACCGGGATGGTTATTTCAATCTTTATCTGGTAGAGGCAAACTCTGGAAAAATATTGAAACGTTTGACAAATGTGAATGCAGATGTTGAAATGGTTGGGCAGGATGAAAAATATATTTATTATACCTCTGCTGAAGTAAGCCCTGTTGATAATCATCTGTTTAGAATAGATGTGAAATCTGGAAAAGCTGTCCGTCTGACCAGGGCTGAAGGTTGGCACAAAGTGATGATGAGCGGGGATATGAAGTATTTTGTGGATAATTTCAGCAGCCTGAATGTTCCCAGGATTATCAATCTGGTGCAAAATAACGGAAAAATTGTGAAAGAGTTACTGAATGCTGAGAATCCGACCCGTGACTATAATTATGGAGAAATTACCCTTGGGACTGTAAAGAGTGCGGATGGTAAGTTTAATAATTATTACCGTCTGATAAAACCGTCTGATTTTGATCCTTCAAAGAAATATCCGGTCATTGTTTATGTATATGGCGGTCCGCATTCACAAATGGTAAAAAACAGCTGGCAGGCAGAAATGCGTCGTTGGGAAATGTATATGGCACAGCATGGGTATGTTGTGTTTGTAATGGATAACCGGGGAACCTCCAACCAGGGAGCCGAATTCGAAAAAGCGATCCACGGACAGTGCGGACAGGCAGAAATGGCCGACCAAATGGAGGGTATAAAATTTCTGACTTCATTGCCTTATGTGGATACTGAACGTATCGGTGTACATGGATGGAGTTATGGTGGATTTATGACAATTTCACTCATTACCAATCATCCGGAAGTGTTTAAAGTGGCTGTGGCCGGAGGTCCGGTGATCGACTGGAAATGGTATGAAGTCATGTATGGTGAGCGCTATATGGATTCTCCCCATACCAATGCTGCCGGTTATGAAAAGGTGAGTCTGCTGAACAAGGCAAAAGACCTGAAAGGTAAATTGTTGATCTGCCAGGGAGCAATTGATAATACTGTAGTTTGGGAACATAGTCTGAGTTTTATCCGGGAGTGTATTAAAAATAATATTCAGGTAGATTATTTCCCTTATCCCTGTGCGGAACACAATGTGATGGGGAAAGACCGGATTCACCTCATGCAGAAAGTAACGGATTATTTTGAAGATTATCTGAAATAACAGAGTACGGAATTATGCGTATCGATATATTGAGTGTAGTACCTGAATTGCTGATCAGTCCTTTGAATCATTCTATCATTAAAAGGGCTCAGGATAAGGGGATTGTTGAAATTCATATACACAATATCCGGGACTGGTCGAAAGATAAATTCCGCAAAGTAGATGATTATCCTTTTGGGGGAGAAGCCGGTTTAGTGATGATGGTACAGCCGATATTTGATTGTATCAGTGAACTGACTTCTCAGCGGTATTACGACGAAATTATCTATACAGCTCCTGATGCTCCGACGTTTAACCAAAAGATGGCCAATGAATTATCCCTGAAAGAAAATATCATGATTTTATGTGGTCACTACAAGGGAATTGATCAGAGGATCAGGGATTTTCTGGTCACGCGGGAGATCTCAGTCGGCGATTATGTATTGACAGGGGGGGAACTCCCTGCCTGTATTATGACAGATGCTATTGTGCGGCTGATTCCGGGAGCCATGAATGATGAAAGTTCGGCTTTGAGCGATTCGTTCCAGGATAATTTGCTGGCTCCTCCGGTATATACCCGTCCGGCAGAATTTAATGGCTGGAAGGTGCCTGATATACTGTTATCCGGAAATCATGCAAAAATCCGGGAATGGCAGGAAAAAATAGCATACGAACGGACCCGGAAACTGAGACCCGACCTCCTGGAATAATGCTAATAAACATTAAAGATTTGAATAAAAATCTTTTTGAAAAGAGTTGTAAAACAGATTATTATTCCTACCTTTGCGCCCGTATTCAAAATAATGTCTAATTCATTAGTAGGAAAACAATTAAATTTTATGTCAGAAGAACAAAAAGAGATGCAGGTTGAAACTGCAGAAAAAACTGTAAAAAATGTTGCTCCGGTCACCAGTGCAGAACCGGATGATAATTTTGATTGGGATGCCTATGCCAACGACGCTGTTGTACCGGCATCTGAAAAAGAATCGTTGACTCAGAAATATGCTGAGACTCTCTCCAAGATAGGAGAAAAAGAAGTGGTCGAAGGAACCGTAATCTCTATGAATAAGAGGGAAGTTGTGGTAAATATCGGCTACAAATCTGACGGTATCATCTCATTGAACGAGTTCCGTTACAATCCGGAATTGAAAGTAGGTGATAAAGTTGAGGTGTATGTGGAAACACAGGAAGACAAAAAAGGTCAGTTGACCCTTTCACACAAACAGGCACGTGCTCTGCGTAGCTGGGATCGTGTGAACGAAGCTCTCGAAAAAGACGAAATCATTAAAGGATTTGTTAAATGTCGTACTAAAGGCGGTATGATTGTGGATGTATTTGGTATTGAAGCTTTCTTACCGGGTTCTCAGATCGACGTTAAACCGATCCGTGATTACGATGTATATGTTGGTAAAACAATGGAATTCAAGGTGGTTAAAATCAACCAGGAATTCAAAAACGTTGTTGTATCTCACAAGGCTCTTATCGAAGCTGAACTTGAACAACAGAAGAAAGATATCATTTCTAAACTGGAAAAAGGACAGGTACTCGAAGGAACTGTTAAAAATATCACTTCATACGGTGTATTCATTGACTTGGGTGGTGTAGATGGATTGATCCACATCACTGACCTGTCATGGGGGCGTGTAAATCATCCGAATGAAATTGTAACCCTCGATCAGAAGCTGAATGTGGTTATACTGGATTTCGATGACGAGAAAAAACGTATTGCTTTAGGTCTGAAACAATTGACTCCGCATCCGTGGGATGCTCTGAGCGCTGACCTGAAAGTAGGCGATAAAGTGAAAGGCAGAGTAGTGGTTATGGCTGATTATGGTGCATTCGTAGAAATTGCTCCGGGAGTAGAAGGTCTGATCCACGTATCTGAAATGTCATGGTCTCAGCACCTGCGTTCTGCTCAGGATTTCATGAAAGTGGGAGATGAGGTAGAGGCAGTTGTCCTGACGCTGGATCGTGATGAAAGAAAGATGTCACTGGGTATCAAACAGCTGAAAGCTGATCCATGGCAGAATATTGAAGAAAAATATGGTGTTGGAACCAAACATACTGCAACCGTTCGTAATTTCACCAACTTCGGAGTATTTGTAGAAATTGAAGAAGGTGTTGACGGACTGATCCACATCTCCGACCTGTCATGGACGAAGAAAGTGAAACATCCGGCAGAATTTACTCAGATCGGTGCTCCGATTGAAGTTGTAGTTCTGGAAATTGACAAAGAAAACCGTCGTTTGAGTTTGGGTCATAAACAGCTGGAAGAAAATCCATGGGATGTATTCGAAACTATCTTCACTGTTGATTCAATCCACGAAGGTACTATTACTGAAATCTTCGACAAGGGTGCTGTAGTTGCTTTACCTTATGGTGTTGAAGGATTTGCAACTCCCCGCCATCTGGTAAAAGAAGATGGAACTCAGGCTAAAGTGGAAGAAAAACTGCCGTTTAAGGTAATTGAATTCAATAAGGCTGCCAAACGGATTATCGTTTCTCATTCCCGCGTATTCGAAGATGTACAGAAATCAGAGGAAAAAGCTAAGAAGAGTGCAGAGGAAAAATCTACTAAAAAAGCTGTTAAACAGGTAAAAGATAAACTGGAGAAAACAACTCTGGGAGATATTACTGAGTTAGCTGCTTTGAAAGAACAGATGAGTGCTAAAGAAGAAAAGCAAGATTAACGATTGATTAATGAAGTTTGAGTTGACCATATTGGGGAGCGGTTCTTCCATCCCCACTTCTCAAAGAAACTCTGCCGCTCAGGTACTCAATGTACTTGAGCGGTACTTTCTTATAGACTGTGCTGAAGCTACTCAGCATCAGCTCAAGCGTTTTCATGTACCTTACAATAAGATCAATCATATTTTTATCTCTCACCTTCATGGGGATCATTTTTTCGGACTGATCGGCTTTTTGTCCAGTTTGTCCATGCAGAACCGTAGGGGGGAGATGCATATCTATGGTGATTCCCGCCTTCAGGAAATTATCGGATTTCAGCTGAAATTGATGCGGAGCCATATTACCTATCCTTTGATTTTCCATACTCTAAGCCGGAATGCAGAGCTTATCTATGAAGACAAGGTCGTGGAGGTCAGTTCTTTTCCCCTGAAACATCATTATGATACGCCGGTCTGTGGTTTTTTATTCCGGGAGAAAGAAAGGGAGAGGACAATAAGGAAAGATATGGTGACAGCCTGGAATGTGCCTGTTGCTTTTATGCAATACCTGAAAAAAGGGGCTGACTATATTACTCCGGAAGGGGAAATTATTCCGAACGGACGTTTGACCTTAGCTCCTCCGCCGGCGCGTTCATATGCCTATATGACAGATACCCTTTTTCGGGAAAGGTTTGCTGATGATGTGAAAGGCGTGGATTTATTATATCATGAAGCCACTTATGGCAAAGAGCTGGAAGCTTTAGCCAAAGAAAGCTACCATAGCACTGCGGAACAGGCTGCCCGTATCGCTTTTGCTGCCGGTGCTAAAAAACTCTTGTTGGGACATTTTTCTGCCCGTTATACTGATCCTTCCTGTTTATTGCCCGAAGCGCAGGCTATTTTTCCTGATACCTTCATATGTCACGATGGAGATATTTTTGAAGTTCCTGCCGTAAAAAGGCATCAAATTCCCGGTCTTTCTTAATTTTCTGCTTTTAATCTACACTTTTTACAAATAAATAAACAGGGATATTATTCAAGATCATATCCATGAGTTTATTTAATTCCGTCGGGCAAACGGCAAATTTTAGTAAAATTAGCAGCTCCTCCGTTATTTTTTTATTTGCTTATATTGGTCTGCCATTCTGTTTCTGTTAGGTCCGAAAGTATATCGAAAATGTAGGAGGATTGCCCGACTGTCCCATAATGATGTATGAATTCTTTATTGGCAAAAATTAGTTTTCTATCCGTTTGAACTGCGTATATCTCTTCCAGAGAGTTATTTACAGCTGAGATTACCATTTGCAGCTCACTTTGGGCTTTTTTAGATAAGCAAAAGCTTTGATAACGTTCTGGTTCATAATTCCCGGCAACACATCCTATACGGGGATTGATGAAATGGTGGATGATTTTTATCAATGCCTGGAGTTCAGTATTGTGTTAGCATCTGTAAAAACGATAAAAGGAGGGAAACATGTGACATAGTCCGGTTCTGGCTGCCATCGGTAATTCTGTTTCCCAGCGCGATTGTATAAGGATAGAAAAATCTTTTGATACGTATCAGCAGATACAACATCAAGCCATATCCTATAGGTATAAAAAATTATAGCGATACTCAGAGGAAATACATTGAAGAAGAGCCATATACCGGTTTAAATATATTTAGCTATTGTTTCTTTTAGCATTGGAGGTGAAAGGGGCTTTGTCAGAAAGTCGTTACATCCGGCTTCCAGTACTTTCACCCGGTCCTGGTCAAATGCAAAAGCGGTCAAAGCAATAATGGGAATATTTGCAGAGGTTGCACGGATCAGATATGTTGCTTCAAGCCCGTCCATGACCGGCATTTTTATGTCCATCAGTATCAGGTCCGGTTGGTATTCTAAAAACATATCTACAGCTTCTTTTCCGTTGTATGCATGTAATAAGTTGTATGTCTTAGATAATAAAGCTTTGAGTAATAGAAAATTACTTTCTACATCTTCTGCAATCAGTATTGTTTTTGTTATATTATTGCCTGTATTTTCCATTATACAAGATATTTTATATGATGACCCTTTGGGTAGAGCGAAGGTAATTATTTTTTATGGTATTGCAAATACAAATTCACTAATTACAGGATTATGGTTGCTCTATTCCATATCTGGAGATCTATATCCAATACATTTAAAATGAGATGAATATACAATAAAGTCGATGCGTAATAATCGCCAGAATTCTTTAAAAGTGTAGGAATAACCATTTCACAGATTTTGAAACTACCGTACAGTTTATTCTGTTAAAATCGCTAGTCTGCAAATGACAATTTATAATACGTATGACTTGTCCGTCGATTTATAGATCAGCTCACATAGCATCGTTGACGGTGAGTGGAAATTCGATATGAACGGATTTCAGTTTCTGCATTCTTATAACCTGAATAATAATATTTTACTGTAGGTATTCATGTATATTCTATAACTTTGTAAAGATAGGTTTTATAATTGAGAGGAATATATTTTATATTTAAATTTTCGTAAATTGCAATTGATTTTTAGATAAACATTTAAAAAGTCAATAAGATGAAAAACAATTCTTTAAAAGTCAGGAAATACTCCGGAATAATTGTATTTTTGAGCAGTCTTTTATGAAATTGCAGGCAAAATTAAATTGATACAAATGAATTCGTTAGAATTTTTGCTGAAATGTATAAAGGGTCAGCTGGGGAAACTGACTTATGACAGTAAGTATTATTTCACAATTTACGGTATCAATAGTGAAGAGGGATCCGGTTTAGGGGTGTTGTTGTGCCGTGCTTTTGTCCTGA
>CAJMQA010000153.1 GCA_905215395.1 uncultured bacterium
CACAAAGGAATAAACAAATAATTGGTACAAATAGTTAATAATGAAAGAAAAAAAGTGAAATATAATCCCCAGTAATAATATCTGGAAAATGAAATCAACGTTGCTCCGAAAGCCAAAGTATTCGCCACCAATCTTGACATAGCTATAAAGAAAACCACCCACTTTCCGGCAACATACACCTCTCCGTTAGGTATAACCGCAAAGATATTATCAATATTAATCCAGATGACCAGAAACAATGAACTTCCGGATAATAGCTGATGTAAAGAGACCTTTTTATACAGCTGATTGGCTTTATCCAAATCTCCTTCCTTCAATGCAGCCGCTGCTATAGGTGAAGAAATAGCCAAAATAGAACGGGAAGGCATCTCAATCACGAAAGCCATATAAGTCGCAATCGTATAAATTCCCGCATAATTCAGCCCCAGCTGTGAACTAACCATAAAAATATCCAGTTGTTCGATCATATTTCCTCCAATCGCTCCAACCACCAGAAAAAGGGTATATTTCATGACCTTACTTAACAAAGCCTTATCCCAGAAATAAAGATCATGTTTCAATGATACAGAGGTTATGCCGGAAATATAAAGCAAGGAAGATAACATGGCTATTCCATACACAAGCACAAAACCAGTCACCATTTGGGTCAAGCTCAGGTAATCGAAAGCATAAAGCAAATAGACTGCCAGCAACATGAGCCGGATCCCTATTTCCCGTATAAATTTAGGAACAACGATCCGCATCAGGACATTGGAGTAAGTCTCCAATACATACCAGAAAGTGATAAACACAATCAAAGGTATTATCCAGTTATAATAATCTACCAATAAAGCTGATTTCTCTTTAAAAAAATCAATAACCGGTCCTTTCAGCAATAAAAATAAAGAAATAAAAATGATACACCCAATAGTCGGCATCAACATCAGGTAAAAAAAGAAACCATTGTGATTTTTTTCGGGGTCTTTAAAATAAGGGAAGAAACGCATTGCTGACGCAGAAGTCCCCAATTGAGCAAAACCGGCAACCAATGCCGCAATACCATAAAGCACCTTTGTCAGGCCTATTTCATCCGGCTTTAAAAATTTTGTCAACACAAAAATGGTCGTAATAAAACCAATGAATGCACCAATATAATTAATGATCGTAGCTTTTATGCTCTGTCGTATAATGATCCCCATGTCCTGACGTTTGTTCTCCGTTTATATTTACACCCAAAATTTCCGGGTCTCAACAAACAAATCAGGCTGTTCTTTTACCCCACTAACCTGATCATAAATCTGCGAAGCAAAATAAATATCATGAATGGAAATACCCATATTATAGACTAAGATCCGTTCCTCGTCGCTCTCCCTTCCTGCCGCTTGCCCGAGCATAACACGAGGTAACTCATCAAATTGCCGGAATTGGCTGAAATACTTAAAACCTTTTACATGCCCTGTATCATCTGCAAATACTTTATCAAAAAATAAATCACAATTCTGGAATCCTCTTGTATGTACAGGTACCACCAATACTCCCGGTTTATAACAATGATCGGGAGCCAGTAAGTGGTCAGCGACGGTGACACAAGACACTACAACATCTGCTCCCGTAATCAAAGATTCAACATCCTGATAAACAGAAAACTGTAAATTGGTGTAATCTTTAAACCTCTCCATAAAATCGTTTTCCTGACCTTTATAAGCCAATAATCGGATATCCAGCATTTTCCCCTTCATCAGGTCGGCAAGGCATATCAAAGTAGCCCGCGCAGTATTTCCCAAACCCATGAAAGCATAGTGTCCGGTCTTTGAAGATTGTAGCTTTTGAATAGACAAAGCAGCTATTGCACCTGTACGCATAGCTGTTATCCAAGTCCCGTCCATTAAAGCCAAACGCTCTCCGGATTTCGAGTCATAAAGTAAAATCTCACTTTGTAAGGCTGGCATCTTCTGAGGGTATCGCGAAACAACCTTAACCCCACATCTTCCCAACTCCGGAATCTCAGAAGGCATCGTCGTGATAAAAATATCCTGTGGCATTTTCAAACTGATTTTTGGCGGCAAATCACATTCATATTTTTTCATCATCATATGTCCAGCCCACTCTAAACATAATGCTGGAGAAATATGTAATCCGGTTATGGTTTTGAAATCTATAATCTTCATTGACTAAATTGTTGTATATTGCTGATCATTTTTGTTCAGAACAAAAATAATTATTCCTCATTAATAATCCTGTTTTTAATGCATTTATCTTTAATAGGGGTAAACAATTGATATACCTACTTCCGACAACGAAACAGGGGAGCCCTTTTGAGCTCCCCTGCATATCATTTCTTTTATCCTTAGAAAATATATCCGAATCCGAAATTCAGGTAGATATTATACATTTTAAAGGTAACACTTTTAAAATCTTTCTTAAAGATATCATTTAACGCCCAGGTCAGGTCGGCATGCACACTCAAATGTCTGTACGCCCGCCATTCTCCTCCCAAGTCCAACCCCCAGTTGAAAGTCCGGATGTTATCCGAAAAATCATAGGTTGCTTCCGTCACATTTACTTTTTCCCCCGTCGGATCTCCATTTCTCAAATAACCATCATAGGCTGTTCCGGAAAAATCCCCGTTTGTCAGGAAAGAAATATAGGGTCCGAATTTCATATCCCAGCGTTTAGATAATTTATAAATGGTCTGAAAAGGTATGGTCACATACGAATTTCTGACATTGGTTTTTACGTTTCCGGTCCAGTTTCCCTCCATATGTCCGGTCTTATCCCCTGAGGAAGCATCCATTTCCATATAGTAGTTCTTTACCCTAGCATCCGTTTTCATGCCTTTATTTTCTAAACGAAGCCCGATCAAAGCTCCCCATTTGCTGTGATCAAACCATTTGATCACATTGCCCTCTATTGCAATCTGCATTCCCGGCCGGTAACTTCCGATTTTCCGGATTTCAGCAGGAAGCGGAAGCGGAGAAGTCCCTCCGATATTAAAACCGGCCTTGATCCTATATTCCAACCCCCTTAGAGCAGACCATACCAGACCACTAGACTTACCTTCTTCTGCGACAACACTTAAAGTTGAAAATAATAAAACAAGTACACAAATACTTTTTCCCATCCGAATCATATCCTATTTTTCTTTATTTGCAGACTACTTTCACCTCATCAATATATAAAGTACTCCCTACAGCACCTTTAAAATCAGCCCCGTAGATACTGGATGTAAACACAACCGCCAGATTATATTTATATTCCTTTGCCAGTGCCTCCTCATAAGGTTCCTTGTATTCAAAAGCAACGTTAAACTCCTCATATTCCTTCTGGTCCAGGTTAGTATCCGCCGGATATACCGTTGGATTCTCTACCCTTGCAATTGCTACAATATTAGGATGTGTCAGGATACTCGCCCCATCTAATGTATTTCCTTTTAATCCCTCAGAGCGGTATAAAACGGCATAGATATCACAGACATCTTCTCCCGGCACAGGTACAGGTTTTCCATCCTTACCCACGTCCGCATAAACTTTTCCCCTCTTGTACTTATAATATCCGGAAAAAGAGATCGGTTTTTTGCCGAAAGGAAGCCCGAAACGGGTCGCTTTCAAAGCATTCTTTAATGCATCCAATACATTAAAACTACCGATAAATAAATTCCCGGCAGCAATCGGCATTTTTACCATTTCCCCAAAAGGTCCCGTACTTTTAGTCTCCAATTTTATTCCTTTCCCCACATAACCTTTATCGACGGATAAAGTCGGATAATCTTCCCGCGGATGATTACCGGTAAGAGCGAATCCGGGATTTCCGGAAGCCCAGATATACTGTTTAAAAGTACGGTCATCTTTTTCAACCTCCTCATAAACAACATCATAAGTTTTGGTTCCATCCAATTCGGATAATTCAAAACTATAGTTTACAGGAATCTCGGAAGTGTCAACGATAACTTCATATTGTTTGTTCCAGTGTCTGTCTTCCGAAGTCACCGCAAATTTCCTGGGTCCGGAATAATCAAGCACTTTGGCCGGATCGGGGAATATTGTTGCTCCTTTTGTCAATGTAAGGTCCAAAGACAATTCGGACAGGTTTATCTTAGGATTTGCCAAAGCTGTAATCCTGTCATTTGTAATGATAATATTCCCCTTAATATTCGGTTCTCTTACCCCTTCTTTGTTCAAAACAACACATGTCTCAATATCTGCTTCAGCATTCAATGGCTCTTTCTGAATACAAGAAACCAACAACACAACCAGAGGTAAATACAAAATTTTTATTCTCATAGATAATTTTTATTTTCTGCAAAATTGCCTGCAAAAGTACAACATACTTTACTGATGAGCAAGCATTAATTACATTTCCGTACAAATTTTATGCCAACTGCATAACGCTTATACGAAACAGAGATTCAGTAAGTTATTGCATTAATTCTGGGGTCGTATCCACCCATTTATACAATTTGTCACCTCTACGAAGTTTTTCAGGTACCGGCATAGAGAAAAGAATTCCTTTCCCGACCTTTTCCACCGGCTGCAATTCTACCCGGATTTCCGGAACTTTCATCTGAATAGTACCAGTCGTCGGACCTTGTATCAAAATTTCCTCGCCCACACTCAAATCATACGACTCCAATTTAAATTCCCCAACCTGTAGTTTGGAAAAATAATTCGTTATCTTTCCAAGTAGTATCTTCTTTTTGGTCGCTTTCGATCCATATACCTCACTCCATTCTCCCAGACGCTGTCCCAGATAGTAACCATCCCAAAAGCCCCTGTTAAACACTGTCGACAGACGTTCTTTCCATTCCTGTATTTTACCGGCAGCATAAGTATTGTCCAGATAAGCATTAACTGCCTCGTTATAACATTCACAAACCGTACGCACATATTCTGCCGAACGGGCCCGTCCTTCTATCTTAAATACCCTCACTCCGGCATCAATCATCTTATTGATAAACCCCACTGTACAAAGATCTTTCGGGGACATGATATATTCATTCTCTATGTCCAGCTCCACTTCATTTTCCCTGTCTTTTACGGTATATGCCCGACGGCAGATCTGGTTGCAGGCACCACGGTTGGCTGAAGCATTTTTCTCATGCAGACTCAGGTAACATTTTCCGGAAACTGCCATACACAAGGCACCGTGAGCAAACATCTCAATCTTGATCAATTCTCCTTTTGGGCCTCTCAAATCATTTTCTACAATCTGCCGGTATATCTCCATCACCTGATCCAAAACAACCTCCCGGGCCAAAACGATCACATCCGCATATTGTGAATAAAACTTCACCACCTCATAATTGGTCACATTACACTGTGTACTGATATGTACTTCCACCCCTACAGAACGGGCATATAATATTGCTGCCAAATCTGAAGCAATAATAGCTGTCACACCCGCCTCTCCGGCACAGTCGATAACAGACCGCATCTTATCCAATTCATTGTTATATATAACAGTATTCACTGTCAAATAGGTCTTCACTCCACGTTCCGAGCAAACAGAAACTATGTTCTTTAAATCCTCCAATGTAAAATTTGCGGACGAACGGGCACGCATATTCAGTCCCTCTACCCCGAAATAAATGGAATCAGCCCCTCCCTGTAAAGCAGCATACAAAGATTCATAGGAACCTACAGGAGCCATTATCTCAAAATCCTTTCTTACCATATCATTTCATCTAAACGGGAACAAAGGTAAGCTTTATAAAGGGAAATCAAAATTTATTCTATCTTCGTACAACTGGACAGAGAAACAAATTTTGATTATGACAAAACACCCTTCTTTGCTACAAGCCATTATTCCCTTAGTCACATTGATTCTTTTGTTATCATTTAACGTCAGTTTCTTTGATGATCCCCTGGGAGGTTCCAACCAGATCGCTCTGTTTATCGCAGCCACCACCTGCGGAATCATTGCAGTTTACAACAAGGTCACCTGGCATGAAATACAACGGAAAATCCTGCATACCATCAATTCTGCCATGCCTGCCATTCTGATACTATTACTGATCGGAGCTTTGAGCGGTTCCTGGATGATCAGCGGAGTAATTCCGGCCATGATTTACTATGGTGTAGATATTATGCATCCTTCTTATTTCTTAGTCGCCTCAGTTATCCTCTGTGCCATTGTTTCACTAGCCACGGGAAGTTCCTGGTCTACTATCGCAACAATAGGAGTCGCTATTATCGGAGTGGGTAACGCATTCGGACTGAACTCAGGACTTGTGGCAGGAGCTGTTATTTCCGGAGCCTATTTCGGAGATAAAATGTCCCCTTTATCCGATACGACCAATCTGGCTCCGGCAATCGCAGGAACCGATCTGTTTACACACATCCGTTATATGGTTTACACAACTCTGCCTACTTTAATCATAACATTAATTATATTCGGGATTATCGGAATTTTCCATCTAAACGGAAATACAGCAATGAATACCGAATTCATCAAAAAAGGAATCGGAGAGACTTTTCATATCTCCCCCTGGCTATTATCAGTTCCCGTCATCCTGATTATTATTATTATTAAGAAAATACCTCCTATTCCGGCTATGATTGCAGGCGTCACTCTTGGATTAATATTCTCTCTGATCTTTCAGCACGATCTCCTGAATAACCTGATTACAAATGGAGATTTCCACAATAGATACCAACTCCTGATTCAAGCCATAGGAAGCAGGATGACTGTTACAACAGGAATAAGGGAAGTAGACGAACTCCTCTCTACAGGTGGCATGGAAGGCATGCTAGATACCGTATGGCTGATTATCTCAGCCCTGACTTTCGGAGGAGTGATGGAAGCCAGTGGTTCCCTGAAACGGGTCAGTGAAGCTTTTATGAGCTTTATTTATAATGATACTTCCCTTGTCGGAACCACCCTCCTGACCTGCATTTTTTTCAATATCACAGCCTGCGATCAATATCTTTCAATCGTTGTTCCCGGTAAAATGATGCAGAAAATATATGAACAACGCGGACTGAAACCCGAAGTATTAAGCCGAGCCCTGGAAGATTCTGCCACAGTAACCTCAGCCCTGATTCCCTGGAATACCTGCGGCGCGACCCAATCACGCGTATTGGGCGTAGCAACACTCGACTATTTACCTTACTGCTTTTTCAACTTGATTTCGCCAGTGATGAACTTATTTATTACGTTGATACATTATAAAATAAGAAAAAATAACTAAAAGCTCAGTTATGTATTTGCTATACGATAAGATTCTAACAAGATGACTTATTCAATTCCGGAATTAATTTTGTTATACTATAAATTGTATATATTCACTTTATTTTTTTTCCTATCTTTGCTCTATATTTTGTAAAAATTAAAACAAGCATATGAACGAGGAAGTAAAATTGTATATGGACGAGGCCAAAGAACAGATGCAAAATGCACTGATCCATCTCGAAAATGAACTGTCTAAAATCAGAGCCGGGAGAGCAAACCCTAAGATCCTGAACGATGTTTTGGTGGATTATTACGGATCTCCGACTCCGCTGTCACAGGTGGCCAATATCACTGTACCCGATCCCCGTACCATCGCTGTGCAGCCCTGGGAAAAAAATATGTTAGCGCCGATCCAGAAAGCTATTTTGGTAGCTAATTTAGGATTCAATCCGGACAATAACGGAGAGATTGTTCGTATCAATGTTCCGCCATTAACGGAAGAAAGACGGAAAGAACTGGTAAAGCAGACCAAGGCTGTCGGAGAAACAGCCAAAGTGAGTATCCGCAATGCCCGACGGGATGCAATTGATGAATTTAAGAAAATGGTAAAAGACGGACTGCCTGAAGATGCTGCCAAAGATGCAGAAGCAGAAGTCCAGAAAATAACGGATAACTTTAATAAAAAAATAGAGGATATTTTGACTGTCAAAGAAAAAGACATTATGACCATATAAAAAAGCCGCAAATGCGGCTTTTTTTATATCATTTGATTAGCTCTGACCAAATCTTCCGGCGTATCTATTCCTACAGACTCATGGTCAGTTATGCGGACGGCTATTTTATAGCCATTTTCCAGCCACCTCAATTGTTCCAGTGATTCCGCTTTTTCCAACTCACCTTGTGGCAAAGCTGTAATTTCCTTTAATACCTGAGGACGGTAAGCATACATTCCCACATGTTTATAAAATGGAACAACAGACAACCATTCCTCCTTTTCTTTCCCCCTGCAAAAAGGTATTGCTGAACGGGAAAAATAAAGGGCTGTATGCAGAGCCGAACAAACTACTTTCACTTTATTCGGATCGAATATATCGGATGGATTTTCAAATCTCTTCGCCAAAGTTGCAATCTGTATCTCTCTATTATCAAAACAGGAAATCAGAGTGCTGATTTGTTCCGGCAAAATAAATGGTTCATCC
>CAJMQA010000154.1 GCA_905215395.1 uncultured bacterium
CGTTTGTCACTGTCGGTCTCAACAACTGATTAAAATCCACTTCCTTACATCCTCCGAATGTATCCGTATTCAAAGATTTAAAGGCCACCCGGCTGGGCTGATGTACAATAACCCCGGCACTTCCGGCTGTCAGTCCTATACAACCTCCACCTGTCATACCAGCATCAACCACCCGTTTAATACGGTAACGTTCGTTCTTAGCCGGTTTAAAGGTCAGTACCGACACTTTATCAGTCAGTGTCATCGGGAATACCCCGATTTCATCTGCCGGTTTCCCATCACTATCCCGTATAATTTCTACCTTCCACGGACCTTCGCCTTTATCGATTGTCACCGTAAATACAGCATCCATACCTACACATCCCTCTGCATCTCCGGACAAAGTAGCCGTGAAAGGTTCATAATATTGTGCCTGCATCAATGCATCCGGAGTTTTATTCACACACTTATCAGCATTCGAAGCCAGAGAAACAACCTGATAAACTCCGACTTCGGTCAATAGAATCGTATCAGTCAAACGAGTCAGGAATTCCCGGGTCGTGGGAGCTCCGTCATTCAGTGTATACTTATAAACCGACGGCACCGTACCATGCTCCAATTTTACAACCACCTTCCGGGTATCTCCTTCACAGAACCTCACCTCCTGCTCCTCAAATATGACTGTCGCATTCGGAATCACCCGGATCACAGCTGTATCGCTATAAATGGCAGCACAACCATTGGACACCTCACACCAGATACTGCAACTGTCATCTGCGGGCTTCAAGCCTTGAAGCTTCCATCGCGATTCCGACTCAAAACCTTCCGGACTATACAATTCCGGATAGGTAATTTCAGCAGAATTTTTCCGCTGCATCATCCAGCGATAAGTCAGATTTCCGCCTTTGGCTCCCAGACTAAAATCGAGATCGCTGTTTTCGCAAACAGTCGTATCCCTCAAATTTCCTAATATGACGGGGATAGAATCAACCCTCAGCATAGTCGTATCAGTCAGAACCGTACCACAGGCATTCGTGATCTGGCAGAAATAATAACCATCTGACTTCCGGTTTTTCGGTAAAGTCAAAGCCACCCCTTCTTCTGTCAATAAACTTGCTGTCGTTCCAGTCAAAGGCCGGTAATACCACTGGTAAGTCTCTCCTCCTGCCTCAGTCTGCTTCAATCTCAATTCAGTCTGTCCCCCTTCCTCTGCACACAATATGGTTTCAGCCCCTAACTTATCGAAGGTCACCTTGTCATCCACCCGGATATTCATACCCCTTTGCGGCAAGCGTTCGTTCATATTTGTACATGCATTCGCATAAGTCACATAGAAATTGACATTATTCTGGGAGGCATCGGCATCTATATCCAGCGTCCTTCCTGCTTTTTGATATATATTGGCCCGGTACCAGCGGTAGGTAACCCTTTCTTCCGGTTTTGTTTTAATCGACAGGGTAATCCGGTTGCCTTTACAATAATGCTGCAGAGAGTCCGATACTTCAATTACTTCGATAGGCTCGTCTACATTCAGGGTCTGCAAAGGAATCTGTTCCGTACGGTTACACTTGTTCTCCGCTACCACTGAATACAAACCTCCCTGGGCAACAACCAGACTATCGATATGATAAGTATTACCCTCCACATTCAAAGCAGTTCCGTTCAGGAACCATTTCACAGTATCGCGGCTCTCTACCTGCAAAGTATGTTCCGACCCCACACAGAGAGTCTGAATACCAGCTCCGTTCCAAACCACTTCAGGCCGCCGGTTAAATTCCAGACGACAAGTATCGTATATACCTCCACAAGTTGTAGAAGCGTAACATACATATAATCCTTCTGCTTCGCTTCCCACATTACTCAATTCGAGTACCTGATTATTTACCGCCAACGGATCGCTCTCACCGGCTTTAAACCATTCATATTTCTCTGCCACCGCCGTACTCGAGATTCTGATATTAGCAGGCTCCTCACAAACCAGGATATCTTCCATTTTTTTCTCCATTACCACCACGGCACGTACGTTTACATGAATCGGAGCAGCCTGGTCGGAACCACAATGATTGCTGACAATACACTGATATACACCGATATGTTCCGGTAATACACTATCTATGGTATACGATGCACTTTCGCTCACAATATCGCCGCCTTTTTTCCACTGATAATTCAACTTTCCTCCAGCAGCAATGACCCCCAAAGTCTGAGTATTTCCCATACATACATCCACATTCACAGCAGTCTGTTCTTTTACCACCGGAGCTGACTCTTCGATAATACTGACACTTCCGCGCATTTGTTTCCGGCAACCGGTTTCCTGATGCACTGCAGTCACTGTATAGATATATCCATCCAAATCCCCTCCGATAGCCTGAGACGTCGGTTTCCCGTCCAATGCCGACCATTTCAATCCACTGCCACTACCCGGTTTTACATTTCCGACCGGACTTCCGTCTTTGTTCAGTTCATAATTGACCTTAAGTTCACTACCGCTCAGTTTCACACTTCCGATAGCTGCCGTCTCGGTCTCACAATAACCATCCACAACACTTTCCAATTCAAAGACCTTCAAGGCTTCCGGCACTTTGATCTCTATCTCATTGGCCATTTCCGATTCACACCCCTCGCCGACCAACGAACGTGCAACTACATAATATACTCCGGTATCCCGAACCTGAAAGGTCAGCATTTTTCCGTTCCCATCCTGAACAGGAGCAGCCAGCTCTCCGGGATAACTCCGCCGGTACAGGGAATATCTGACATTGGGCTGACTACCTGCCAAAATCAGGGAACGTTCCTCCGGATATTCACACATATATTTATTCCCCTGCAATTGTAATTCAAAAGCCTGCGGTAAATCAATAGCAGAGATATTCACCCGTTTGGAAGCCGGACAAGCCCTCACTGCCCGGTCGATAGCCCTGACAGAATACAGACCGGCTTCAAATTCGCTTTTTCCGGCAGCATTTGTAAAATACAGATCTCCGCCATTTCCCACCATCGTAATCATACGCGAAGAATCCTTGGCAGTGGTCATTCTGAATAAGGTATAATCTACTCCGGGTGGATCAAAGCTATTGTCAGACAACACAGTATTCCGGACAAATATAGGTACACCCTTGCCGCCGGCACAATACCCCAACGCCTGATCGATATCCAACTCCGGACGTTGCAAAACGGTCAGATCCACATAATCATCCAGAAGTACTTTACATTCATTGGAAACTTTCGCCATGACCTGATACCTACCGGTTTGGGAAAGATTGTCAATCCATAACTCTTTATCCACACCATCCAATGCTACCGAACTTTCAAGCCCATCTTTTACCAGACTATACCTCACTCCTAATTCCGTTGTTGCCAACTTTAACGGGAAGATATCTCCGGAACAAAGATTCACCTTCTGATCTCCGAGAATATCTATATCTGTACGGGGATTTTCTCCCATAGTGGGCCCATTATATTTAACAATACATCCCTCTGCGCTCTTAGCATAAATATAGTAATGTCCGATAATATTCTGAGGCTTGAAAGACATCATATATTCATCTGCATCTTTGGAGATCGTATCTACAAATACACCATTTACCTTCAGCAAATAGTCCACATATGGCTGTTTTCTCTGTGAGATATTAATCACCAGCGAAGGGCGGGAACCTGCCATAACACAAGTGTCGTTTGTCTTGGCTTTCGGATCGTATAAAGCAATACTATTTTTTAAGTTTACCGTATCCACATATTGGAAACAACCTGAAGAATCCACTGTGGCCAACACATAGTAATCACCCTGTGCCCGGTATTCTCCCAGACTGACTTCTCCGCCTGTACCAGCTACCGGTTCCGGCAACAATTCGGTGACCTCATCTCCATTCCTGAACAGAAGACGATAACTAACATCCTTCTGGCTACTTTCTAATACCAAGGGAACCGGAACCCATACCTGATCGTTCAGAGAATCCTGACAAATCGGAGCATCACCGCCTTTAATCTTAAAGACAGCCGGTTTTGGAGCGGGCTTCACCTCTGCTACAGCCAATTCCAGTTCTTCTCCGCATTCATTGATACCTTTCAGTGTATATATCCCGTCTGCAATAATCTTGCCACCCACCTTTTCCCAGGTAATGAGCTGCTGGTCTTTCGCCAATATCCGCACACTCTCGTCTGCCCCGGAACTGACAAAATAGGTCCACCCCCTCTGCGCATTCAACAGAGCCAATTCTATACTTCCCGATGCAGCACCTTCACAATAAGTTCCCCGGACTTCAAATTCAGCAGCAAGAGCTTCCGAAGCAATAACTATTTTTCCATCCATCCACACTCCACAATCCGAGCCCGTTTTTTTCGCATATACCTGATACGAACCAGCGTCTTCCACCTCTCCGAATTCTATCGGTCCACCAGTTCCTTTTACCGGCCCTGACACCAGAATATATTGATTCATGTACAAACAATATTCTACACTATCTCCTTCACTCGATGCCAAACAGACACGTGCCCGTGTATCACAGTCCCCACCTACCATATTGCTGATCCCATATACGACTGGTAAACTAATTTCTCTGACGATTACCCGGGCAACCGTATCCCGGCATCCGGTAGCCGGATAAATTCCGGTAATCACATATTCCCCTGCCGGTACTACTTTAAAGTTCCCGGAATTCATACCCGAAACAGAATCTATCAGCCCATTGTCACAGAAATAATATTTAGCCGAAGGATCCAAATTTTTTACAAATACCTGCGTCCCCCGTTCGTCTTCCGAAGCTGAAGGATCATAACAATAAACAGGATCGCTAACATTGATCTTACCAGGAACAGGATTGACCTCTATCTGATCAGGTAATACAGCCTGGCATAACCCGGCAGTCCGGGCAACAATCTCATATTGTCCTGCCAGCTTCCGTTTCTCAAAGACAACAGCCCCACCGTTTCCTCTCACAGTGTCTGTCTCATAAATGCCATCCCGGCGCAGTACATATTCTACGTCAGACTGAGAATTCCGGATAGTAATCCGGCTATTCCCGGTTTCACAAAGAGCTCCACCACCCCCCTGAACAACCTCCATATTTACATCCGGAATAGGTAGCTCACGTATCTCTATCGGAATATAAGAAATACAACCACCGTTCAACCCCTGATTTTCTTTCTTAAAAATATATCTTCCGGCTCTATAGTTCCGGGCAAATGCCTTAGCCGGATAACGTATACTTTCCAATTCCTGCTTATCTTCATCCAATAAGGTGTAAAGCACATTGTAGGTGGAACCCGACAACTGAATTCTGGCTCCGTCATCTCCTGCACAATAATCCAGCGGCAAAATCACAGAATCCGCAGGCAGAGCTCTCCGCACTGTCCGGTATACCGGATCCAGAACACAACCTGTAATCCGGTTCGTTACTGTCAGAGCATATTCCCCAGCCGGCATACCTGCAAATACCGTATCCCTGTTCCGGTCCATAATCTGTATGTCATATCCCTGTCCTTCCAACTGATATGCGTAGCTGACCTCCGGACTCCGCAATGCAATATCTCCCAAACCGGAGCCATTACAATCTTCTACGACAAAATTCTCATCATTCAATACCGGCAACTCCTTGGCTATAAACTCATAGGGCTTGCTCCGGGTGACACACATCTGATTACGGGCAATGACACAATAGGTATCCCCCGGGATTACCCCGCTAAATTCAATATTATCCCCGGCAATGACTCCCTTAAATGTCGTATCACGCTGACTTCCCCACAGCTCATACCCTGCTTCCAAATCAGCACCGATAAGCTGAAGAGTCTTATTTTTATTTGCACACAAAGGCTCCGTACCGGACAGATCCACCAGCTCCGTCGGTACCCCTATAGCAATAGTCGTCGTCAAAGGATAGACACAATATTTACGGATAGCGCCTACACTATATACTCCGGCCCCAGCCTTCGTAAATGTCCAGGACATGTCCCCACCGTTTCCAATCAAAGTATCCAGTTCAACCTTCACATTGTTGTGATAAACCACATATTTTATTCCCGGTTCAGTAGCCTTCAAGGTAATTGAAAAGGTACTGTCTACACAGGCCATCCCCTTCATAACCACCTCTATGTCTAAAGGACGCGGAATCTCATTGATTTCCACTTCCCCATCCATAACAACATGGTGACATCCTTCCGTTACAATCCGATACCTTCCGGCTTTAAACTTCCCACTGAACGGGACAGCCACAGGTTTACCGTCAGAATCCAGGCTCCCTGTACCATATATCACAGCCGAGGAAGAAACATTCATATACTGTGCCTGTACCTCATCCCACTTTTGCAACAGGTAATGCACATCAGCTTCCGTACCTTCAATTCCCAATACCACACCTGCCTCCCCGGCACAATATTCTGTAGCAGAGGCTGTAATAGCAAACACTTTAGGCAAATCTCCGATCACATATCTTTCTGTCAGTTTCAGGCTACATCCGGCAGGATCCACAGCACGGACTGAATAAATACCCGTCTGGTTTTGTGTCCGGTCGATGATCAGATCTTTACCGTCCCCTATAGCCTCTGCCAATTTGTATTCCAGAGAACCATCCACTTCTTTGTACAATTCATAAGTGATATTCTTTTCACTATTCTGTACTCCCATAATCAAGGCAAAACCATTGCATTCCCCCAAAGGTCTCAATAGAGAATTATCAACCAACTGCTTGTGTTCATTCACCTGGAACATACCCAGCATGTTACTGCAATCCGCCACCTCTGGCCAGATATAATATTTTCCTTTCTTCAGATTTACAGAACAATAAAGCGTATCTTCAACCCGATTTCCGAAAATACCGACCGCATTCCGGTTCAGATCCCTCAGACAATAAGTAACCAAAGGATCAATATCAAAAATCTTCACCGTCACATCCACACCGTCTTCACCAAAGCAATACATAGCTTCCTGATCTACCAACCGGACAGGCTCCGGTGCATTGACGGCAGAAAAACCTCTCAGGGTATCGGTACATCCGGCTCCGTCTTTTCCACTCGAAACAATGAAATAATTGCCCGGTTTATTCAATTGTCCCAAAACCAGAGGTGTTCCGTTTCCATAATCTTTTGCAACAACTTCCCGCTGATTAACGCTATCCCGGAACAAACGGTATTCAATACCGGCCATCGTCTTTAACACAACCACATCCTGAACAGGGACCGAAGAACTCAGGCAATAGGCACCCAATCCCTCTACATCACCAATCACAGGTCGTGGTTTAGCGTTGATATTCACAATACCACCCATGGTATCCCGACACATTCCCAACTGACCGACAACCCTGTACCGCCCTGTTCCCCAATTACCGGTAAACAGTAATTCTTCCTCATCTCCCTCCCGGGATTGTATCAGTTTCTTACGACCAGTTTCTATCAACCGATATACCACTCCATTTTCAGAAGCCAGCAAACGGATGGAATCCTGACGTGTATCTGCACAATAATCAGTAATTCCCACACTCTCAACAGCATATCTTTGTGGCCGTTGTCTCAATTCTCCTGCATTTATCTCTGACTGACAGACATTACCGTCACCATAATCTTTTATTGCCCTGAACCGGTAATATCCTGCTGTAGTATCCGCATAGAATACACTGAACGGTAACATTCCGCCATCTCCTGTTTCTGATAATCCCGTAGGCCTATATTTTCTTCCATCCGCAGAGAATTCCAGTTGATAAGCCACATCCTGTTCTGCATTCCGGATAATAAACTCTACCTCTTCTTTATCCAATGCACAATTCAACCCACTATTTACAATTTCAATATTTCTCAGCGGCTTCGGTCTGAATTCGATCCAGATACTGTCAGAAACCCGTTGTCCAACAGATGATTCAACCTCCAGATAAATATATCCGGATGCCAGTTTCGCATAGTTCTTCAAACGGCTTTCGGCTGATATTGCATTATCAGACACCTCTTTATCTATCCATTTCCAGGAATATCCGGGAATACCTCCACTCGTCCAGGAGCAGAGATTTACCGGCTCACCTTCACACAATCTTAGTGTATCGGCATCAGTCAGGCAATCGTATAATTTGATTTCCGTGTACAATTGTTCTTCACCATCATAAAAACGGACTTCAGCAGTCGTTTCTGCTGTACAATGTCCATCGTCCACAGTAACCACAAAAAGTTGTCCTCTTTCCAAAGGCAGAGTAACCGGACTCATAACCGTATTACCACCTGCCGGAAATTTATCTTCCGGCTGCCAGTTGATGGTATAGGT
>CAJMQA010000155.1 GCA_905215395.1 uncultured bacterium
GCTGATAAAATGGGAATGCTGGGTGGATTTCTGTCGCAGAGTGTGGTGATGCCGGAATTGGATGGAGGTATTTATCCTTATGTAGTGAATACGGAGATGGTTGAAACGGATGGACTGCATCTGTTTCAGGCGATGCCCGATCGTCTGAAAAATTTCACTCAGATCATTCATATTTTTTTGTGTTGAAATCAAAATCACCTGTGGAAAAACGGGTGGCCATTTATTATTTCAAAGGCCTCGGACAAAGTGCTTTGACAGCTTCGGGGATGGAAGTCATCCCTTCCTTATATAATTTACTGAAAGAACTGAAAAAACAGGGATATAATGTTTCAGGTCTGCCGGAAACATTAGAGGGTTTCCGGAGTGACATTATGCGGCAAGGGTGTGTATTGGGAACTTATGCAAAAGGAGCATTTGATGATTATCTGAAAAATGGGAATCCTCAATTGGTCAGTAAAGAAGAATATGAGGAATGGATTCATAAAACCCTGACTCCTGAATCTTATGCGGAAGTTGTACGGCAATATGGAGAAGCTCCCGGAGAATATATGGGCATTGATGGGAAATATATAGCTGTTGCCCGGGTACAATACGGAAATGTGGTATTGATGCCTCAGCCTATGGCTGCAACGGGTGAAGATGCATTTGCTTTGGTGGCTATTCTGGGAATTGTGGTGACGATGAACGGTCAGACAGTTGTGGAAGGCTTGGCAACCGTGGATTGGATGACACTGTTCAGCTGTTTGGGGTTGGTCGTTTTGGGTGGAGGGCTCAGTCTTTTGTTCAAGTATTTAAAAATGAAGAAAATTTTAGGTTCAAATTATAAATAATAAAAATGAATACAATTTCTGATATCATGTTCTGGATTTCAACAGGTTTATTGGTTCCTGTTGTGATTTTATTAATTGCCTTATTTATTGTTCTCTTTTACTGGTTGGCAGTTTTTTCGGGCAATATATGTCTATCCGGAAAATGGATAAGTTGATTCGGGAGAAACTGGAAACTTTGACTTTTGAAAATATAGATGAATTGTCGGAACATTTGCCGGCGAAAAGTGATTCCTTGATCGTTTTATATATGCACAGGATTTTAGAGAATCAGACCAGTAGTGCTCAGGTTCAGCGTTTGCTGGCTAATTTTGAAATTGCCGCAGACAAAGATCTGGGAACATTGATACCTATGGGACCGGCATTGGTGGGGTTTTCTGCCGGAGATATTGCTTCAATGGCTTACAATATGCAGGTTGCCTTTGCCACGACAGTGATCGGTTTGTTTGCCGGAGCTATCGGTTTTCTGACCCAGCAAGTAAAACAGCGTTGGTATCTTCAGGATCTGACTAACCTGGATTTTCTGGCAGAAATATTGACAGAAAAACGGAATCGGTTATGAGAAGAAATTTGTTGAAAAAAGAAGAGGACAATGATCCTATCAGCGTCGTGTCTAATCTGTTCGATGTAGCCATGGTTTTTGCTGTAGCTTTGATGGTGGCTCTGGTTACACGATACAATATGACAGAGATGCTTTCGAAAGAGGATTTTACGATGGTGAAAAATCCGGGAAAAGAGAATATGGAAATCATCACCAAGGAAGGGAAAAAATAAATCGTTATACTCCTTCCGAAGATCAGCAGAAATCCGGGCAACGAGGTAAAAAAGTTGGGATTGCCTATGAATTGGACAATGGAGAAATCATTTATGTACCGGAGTAGCTGCAGGATTAGATTTGTCTTTTATATGTACCGGAGTTTATAGTCTGAAGAATGGGTTCCCGTCTAGGATTTTGTCAGTTTTTCTGGAGAACCATCGCGGAGTGTTTGTAAAATGTCTTACCTTTACAGATAAATTAAGTAAAAAATTATGGCGCATACTCATGATCATTCTCATCACGGTCATCCGCATGAGATTAATTCTCTGAATAGAGCTTTTATTATCGGTATTGTATTGAATATTGCTTTTGTGGTCGCAGAATTTTCTGCAGGTTTCTGGTACAATTCACTGGGATTGATTTCTGATGCCGGGCATAATCTGAGTGACGTGGTCAGCCTTATTTTGGCTATGTTTGCTTTTCGTCTGGCCAAAGTACAACCCAATAATAAATATACTTACGGCTATAAAAAAAGTACGGTACTGATCTCCCTGCTGAATGCCGTCATTTTATTGGTGGCTGTCGGGTTTATCTTTAGTGAAAGTATTGAGAAATTATTCCGTCCCCGTCCTGTAGATGGAGATGCTGTTGCCTGGGTGGCAGGGATTGGGGTGATCATCAATGGAGTGACTGCCTGGTTGTTTATGAAAGATAAGGAGAAAGACCTGAATGTAAAAGGAGCATACCTGCATATGGCTGCAGATGCGCTGGTATCGGTCGGAGTGGTTGTTTCAGGAATCGTCATACAGCATACCGGATGGTATGTGATAGATCCCCTGATCGGAATTGTGATTGCCGTGATTATCGTTTATTCTACCTGGGGACTGTTACGGGATAGTTTGCGTTTATCATTGGACGGAGTACCCAGAGGCACAGACTACAATCAGGTGGGACAAATCATAGATGCGACCCAGGGGGTAGAGAGTTTTCACCATATGCATATCTGGGCGCTGAGTACAACGGAAACCGCTTTGACGGCACATGTTGTGTTGGAGGATATGGAACAAATGGAAACGATAAAATGTGACCTGAAATGCAGGTTGCAGGAAGCCGGAATAACACATGCAACCCTGGAATTTGAAACTTCAGGGGGTGTTTGTGATGCAGGATGCTGTAAATGAGAGATAAAATTTCTATTTTTGCCTGAAAATTAAATGATATGGCAAATTTTTTTAAATCCTTATTCTTTGGAGAGGCTGAAGAAACTGAGGAGATAAAGGCTCAGCGGAATTTTGATGTTTTGAAGTACGATGGAATTAAAGCTATGAAGATAGGAAAATATGCTTATGCTATCCGTTGTTTCAGTGAGGCTTTAAAGATACAGGAAGATGTGGAAGTTTTAGAACATCTGGTAGGGGTATATAGCCGGGAGGATCGTATGGAAGAAGCTATTGAAACTGCCGGAAGATTGGTGGATGCAGAACCAGAGAATGTTTCTGTTTTGTTGATGCGGGCAAACCTTAATTTTATGGCAGAGAAATATCCGGAAGCAATTTCCGATTGTGAGCGTGCCATAGCTCTGGATGGTTCCAATCCTCAGGCTTATTTTCTGCAGGGAAGAGCCAAAAAGGCTGCAAAGGATCAGATGGGGGGAATAGTGAGTTTGTCACAGGCCATTGCTTTGAAAGATGATTTCGCTGAGGCTCGTTTGCTGAGAGCTGAGGTGATGCTAAATACCGGTGATTATAAAGACGGACTGGAAGATGTTGAAAAAGTTGTGAAGCTGGCTCCGGAGGAAGAGAATGCTTATATTGTACGTGGAGATTTGCATGAAGCTCTGGGAGATAGTAAAGCCGCTGAAGAAGACTATCGCTATGTCACGGAATTGAACCCTTTCAATGAACAGGCTTATCTGAAACTGGGTAGTCTTTATATCAACCGTCAGCAACCGGATGAAGCGATTGCACTATTTGACGAAGCTTTGGAGTTGAAACCTGATTTTGCCCGGGCATATAATGAACGGGGCAGAGCCCGTTTTATGAAAGGCGATAAAGAGGGAGCCCTGGAAGATATGAGAAAAGCCCTGGAATTGGATCCGGAAAGCGAAGAGGCTAAAAAAGCTAACGGTACTTATTCCAATTTTGAAGAGATGTATAACAACAGGGTGTTATAATTAAAACTTTTTGTCGGTCACTCTCGTTATATTTCTGAAAAGTAAGATATAAAAATCAGAATGTTATGAGAACAAAGTTGACAATTTTAGTATTCCTGATTTATGTCGGGACAGTCGTTTCTGCTTGTAGTGATGACGACAAAAATGATACGGTACCGGGAGTTGTTGAAAATGCATTTCATGCAAAATATCCGGGAGCTACTGCTGTTGAATGGGAAAAACATGGAGACTATTCAGAAGTAGATTTTGTATATCAGAATGTTGAAACAGAAGCCTGGTATTATAAAGACGGTACCTGGTTGCTCACCACTTCGGATGTCTTGTATACTTCTTTACCGCAGGCAGTGACGACGGCTTTGGCTTCCGGTCTTTATGCTTCCTGGACACCCGATAATACAGCTGAAGTTTTTGAACAGGCAAATACGGATATCCGTTATATTGTAGAGATAAGTAAAGCTGGGAATACAGACCGGGAACTCTATTTTCAGGCAGACGGAGAAATGCACAAAGAGGTGATTGCAGATTACGACAGAAGTGAATTACCGGCATGGATGAAAAGTTTTGTGAGAAATACTTATCCCCGGGCTTATGATTGGCAGGGAGAGGAGATGGCAGACCAGAGATTTACCTTGTATATTTTTCAGGATGGGCGGATGGGAACTATTTATTTTTTCAGAGACCAAACATGGGAGTATACAACGTTTCCTGTTCCAGAGGCGGATGTTCCGGCAGTAGTTCTGGAAGTCCTCAAAGGAGAAGCGTATGAGGGATATCAGATCCGGAGTATAGAATACCGGGAATCAGCAGCTTATAATTATTATTATTTTGATCTGTATAAGGCCGGAAGTTTGGATATGATGGTAAAAATTAAACCCAACGGAGAACTCGTGCTGAGCTGATCTTTTCCGGATAGTTTTATTAATTTTGCGGTGGTAGTCTTTTTCTATCGCCGCAAATTTTATAATATGGAAGAAAGGATACAAAGAGCAGTAGAACTGTTTAGAAGAGGTTATAACTGTTCACAGTCTGTTTGCGCAGCATTTGCAGATATGTATGGTTATACAGAAGAACAGGGGTTGCGCATGTCAGCTTCTTTTGGAGGAGGTATTGGCAGAATGCGAATGACATGCGGAGCCGCATGTGGTATGTTCGTTTTAGCCGGCTTGGAATGTGGTTGTGTGGAGGGTGCTGATAAAGACGGAAAAGAAGCAAATTACAAAGTAGTACAACATTTGGCCGATGAGTTTGCAAAGCGGAACGGGTCCTTGATTTGTGCAGAGTTATTGGGGCTGTCACAGAAAAAACATACTGATACAACTCCTGAAGTGCGTACGGAAGAATATTATCGCAAACATCCTTGCATAAAAACGGTGGAAGAAGCTGCACGTATTTGGGCTGAATATCTCGGAAGTAAAACTAAATTATAAATTGATTTTTTACTCATATTTCGATTTTGGGAAATTTTTAAAGATCTGATTATTTGGTTGTTTGTGTTTTTTGTGTTTAATTTGCTGATTGTTAATGACTTATTAATTATTGATGGTTGTGTAGGATTTCTGTTTTGGAAAACTCTGCTAATCTGTTTGTTTGAATATTTTTCAAAAATGTCTTATTTTTTCTTTTCTTCTTCGCAAAAAACTTCATAATTTTGTCATGATTTCGGTTCTCTGCCGGATAGTCCGGCAGGATGAAAAGGGAATCAGGTGAAAATCCTGAACAGTCCCGCTGCTGTAAGCTCCGATAAGAGGTTTAAATTCGCTTGAGCCACTGTCTTTTGAGATGGGAAGGTTATTTAAACCGGGGAGTAAGTCAGAAGACCTGCCGGAATGGTTTGTTTCAAAGCTTTCGAGGAAAAAGCCGGGACATAGGATATCTTATCTTATATATTTCCCTGTGGATACAGAAGACTTTGGCACAATCAGAAATTAATTGTGTATGATATAAATCTGAAAATCATGATCCAGACAGTATTGAAAAGGGATGGCCGTGTAGTCGGTTTTAATGAGGCAAAAATTATAGCAGCAGTGAGAAGGGCGATGTTGCATACAGAGCGGGGAGAGGATATGGAACTAGCCCGTGAAATTGCAGACCGTATTGCCTGCAAAGGAGAGGAACAGATGAGCGTGGAGGAGATTCAGGATTGTGTAGAGCTGGAGTTGATGAAGAGCCGCCGGAAAGATGTGGCACAATTGTATATCGCATACCGGAACCAAAGAAGTGTGGCTCGTAAAGCGAAAACCCGGGATATTTTTCTGGAGATCATAGAGACAAAATCGAATGATGTGACCCGTGAAAATGCGAATATGAATGCGGATACACCGGCAGGGATGATGATGAAGTTTTCGAGTGAATCGACCAAACCTTTTGTGGATGATTATTTATTGGCGGATGAGGTAAAAGAGGCTGTTCGTCAAGGATATCTGCATATTCATGATAAGGACTATTATCCGACTAAAAGTTTGACTTGTGTACAACATCCCCTGGATAAAATATTGCAGCATGGTTTTTTTGCCGGGCATGGGGAATCACGTCCGGCAAAAAGGATTGAAACAGCCAGTATCCTGGGATGTATTTCTTTGGAAACAGCTCAGAATGAGATGCATGGAGGCCAGGCCATTCCTGCTTTTGATTTCTATCTGGCTCCGTATGTCCGCAGTAGTTTTATTGAGGAAATTAAGGTTATCGAAGATATGACGGCACAGGATTATAAACACTTGTATGACTATCCGATAAAAGATTATGTGCACAAAGAGCTGGGGGGACTGGAGGGAGATGGACGGGTTTTACAACATGCGGTCAATCGTACGGTCAGCCGGGTGCATCAGGCAATGGAGGCCTTTATTCATAATATGAATACCATCCATAGCCGTGGGGGAAATCAGGTTGTATTCAGTTCTGTAAACTACGGAACAGATATATCGGCAGAGGGACGTTGTATTATCCGGGAAATGCTGGCTTCCACATACAGAGGAGTGGGAAATGGAGGGACGGCTATTTTTCCGATACAAATTTGGAAAAAGAAGCGTGGAGTGAATTATTTACCACAAGATCCGAATTACGATTTGTATATATTTGCCTGTAAGGTTTCGGCCCTGCGATTTTTTCCGAATTTTCTCAATCTGGATGCGACCTTTAACCGGCATGAGTTGTGGCGTGCTGATGATCCGGAACGTTATCGTTACGAAACAGCCACCATGGGATGCAGAACCCGGGTATTTGAGAATCGTTTCGGGGAAAAGACCTCTGTCGGGCGTGGTAACTTATCTTTTTCGACTATTAATATTGTCCGTCTGGCTATTGAGTGTATGGAAATAACGGACCGGGAGGAAAAGCTCCGGATGTTTTTTAAAAAGCTGGACGGAGTGTTGGAATTAACTGCTCTGCAATTACACCGTCGGTTTGAGTTTCAGAAAACAGCCCGCGTCAAACAGTTTCCTTTACTGATGTCTTCTCTTTGGACCGGAGCTGAACATTTGCAACTCCAAGATACGATTGAGAGTGTCATCAATCAGGGAACTTTGGGAATAGGTTTTATCGGATTGGCGGAATGTCTGGTTGCTTTAACCGGAAGGCATCATGGAGAAGATGCGTCAGCTCAGGAATTGGGATTGAAAATAGTAACCCATTTCCGGGATAGGGCCAATGAATTTTCTGAACGCTGGCAGCATAATTACAGTGTACTGGCAACTCCGGCAGAGGGGTTAAGCGGTAAGTTTACAGAGAGAGACAGAAAGAGTTTCGGGATTATTCCGGGAATTACGGACAGGGATTATTACACCAATTCCAATCATGTCCCGGTTTATTATAAGTGTAGTGCCCGTCATAAAGCTGAAATAGAAGCTCCTTATCATGATCTTACCCGTGGTGGGCATATCTTTTATGTGGAAATTGATGGGGATGCCACTCACAATCCGGATGCAATTATGTCGGTGGTAGATATGATGGACCGGTATAATATGGGCTATTGTTCCGTTAATCATAACCGGAACCGTTGTATGGATTGTGGTTATGAAAATGCTGAGGATAGGATGGAGGAATGCCCGGAATGTGGAAGTCGGAATGTGGATCGTTTGCAGCGGATTACGGGGTATCTGGTAGGAACCACTGACCGTTGGAACCATGCAAAGCTGGCTGAGTTGAATGACAGGGTAAAACATGCAGGCATATGAAAATCATAGTTCTGGATATTATTGAAGATACAGTGGTCGATGGCCCAGGTTTCCGGACAGCTGTTTATGCTGCTGGTTGTCGGCATCAGTGTCCGGGTTGTCATAATCCGGAATCCTGGAATATAGCTCGTGGACAGGGGATAGAGATCAGAGAACTGGCAAACCGTTTGCTGGAGGATCCTTTTTCGAACATCACTTTCAGTGGGGGAGATCCCTTGGAACAGGCGGATGCTTTTACAGAATTAGCCCGTTTGATCAGGAGAGAAAGTAAAAAAACTATCTGGTGTTAT
>CAJMQA010000156.1 GCA_905215395.1 uncultured bacterium
AGCCCGGCGGGTTTGCAAATCTCCCATCACATCCCCCATATCTTCATCTGGAACCAGCACTTCCACATCATAGATCGGCTCCAGAATCTTAGGATTTGCTTTTCTGAAAGCTTCACTGAATGCGTGACGTCCTGCCAGGCGGAAAGAGATCTCATTGGAATCTACCGGGTGCATTTTCCCATCATAAATACATACGCGGATATCCCGGGCATAAGAACCAGTCAAAGGTCCTTCTTCCATCTTTTCCATGATGCCTTTCAGAATAGCCGGCATGAACCGGGCTTCAATAACTCCTCCCACGATACAATTGTAGAACACCAGTTTTCCACCCCAGGGCAAATCATATTCTTCCTTCCCTTTTACAGAAATTTTACTGTCAACCCCACCGATCTTGTAAGAAGTAGGTTCAGGCATTCCTTCCTCATAAGGCTCAATAACCATATGTACCTCCCCGAATTGTCCGGCTCCTCCGGATTGTTTTTTGTGCCGGTAATCCGCCTGGGCATATTTAGTAATGGTTTCCCGATAGGGAATTTTCGGAGCATAAAATTCAATAGGAATTTTATCATTATGTTCTATCCTCCATTTCATCGTATTGAGATGGAATTCACCCTGCCCGGACAGGATCATTTGCTTCAATTCTTTGGAATATTCTACCAAAAGGGAAGGATCTTCCTCATGCATACGATAGAGAACTTCAGCCATCTTTTCATCATCTCCCTTATTCACAGCTTTCACTGCTGTACGGAAACGGGAATTCGGATATTTGATTTCCGGATAAATATATTCACAATCTTTTTCATTCAGAGTATCCCCATTCTTAGTGCTTTTCAGTTTCACTGTTGCACCAATATCTCCGGCCCGCAGTTCAGTCACTTTCGTGCGGTTTTTACCAGCAACTGCATACAACTGCGCAATACGTTCCTTGGAACCATTACTCATATTCACTACGTCATCCCCCTCTTTAATTACCCCGGAAACCACTTTAAAGTAATTAATATCACCCAAATGTTGTTCGATGGTCGTATTGAATACAAAAGCTGATGCCGGTCCTTTCACATCATAAGGCACCAATTGTCCGTCACGGGTAAACATTCCAGGCATGGCAGCAGCACTCGGAGCTACATTCACCAGGAATTCCATAAAACGGCGCACACACATATCTTTCTCTGCAGACACACAGAACACGGGGAACATATCACGGGCAATCAACCCTTTCCGGATCCCGGCACGCATTTCATCTTCAGTCAGACTACCTTTTTCAAAATACAATTCCATCAATCCCTCATCATTTTCAGCAGCAGCTTCAATCAAAGCATTATGCAATTCATCCGCTTTCTCTTTTTCCGCATCAGGAATGGGAAGCACATCCGGTTTTCCGCCTTCCGGCTTCCACTGATACATTTCCATTTTTAAAACGTCAATCACCTGATTAAAACCGGCCCCCTGATTCACCGGATATTGTACCAAAACCACCTTCTTACCGAAAGAAGCCTGAGCATGTTCAACAGCCTGCTCAAAATTTGCCTTCTCATGATCGAGCTGGTTGATAACAAAAATCATCGGTTTGTTCAGCTTTTTAGCATGCCGGCTAATAATTTCCGTACCCACTTCTACTCCCCTCACTGCATTCACTACCATCACTGCCGTATCAGCCACATTCAGCGCAGAGATAACCCCACCGACAAAATCATCAGCCCCCGGAGTATCGATAAAGTTCAGCTTCTGATCTTTCCACTCAGTATATAATACTGCCGGAAAAACAGAAGAACCATACTCCTGCTCCACAGGCCTGTAGTCAGAGGACGTGTTTTTCGCACTTACGCTACCTCTGCGCGGGATGACCCCGCCCTCATACATCATCGCTTCAGCAAGCGTGGTTTTACCGGAACCAGCACTGCCTACAAGAGCGATATTCTTGATTTCATTGGGATTGTAGGTTTTCATGGTATAAATTTTAGGTTATTCGTTCAAATGTCCGTCTCAAACGTTTGAAACAGGTTCACAAATTAAACAGAAAATTTTAAAAATCAAAGAAAAGCGTAAAGCAATTTCATACTATTCTTTTAACCACTAAGATACATACTCCAGATCTTCCAATACAGCAGACCTATTTCCTTTTGATCAATTTTGTGAACAAGCCTCCGTCACTGTTATCTTGGAATAGGCACAAAACTGACAGGATTTGTTAATTATCTCAAAACATCTGACAAAATTTCAGTTATCACCTTATTCTTTAGATAATAAGGATGTGTCGTAAAGAAACTACATTGTTTATAAAAGCGATGTTTTTGATTTTATGGGGATGTCTGAGAATACACGTTATGATTATTTTTCATACCTTTGTATAAATTGTACTATATACTTAGTCGTGCATTATTCAAAAAATTAAATATTTGTGAAGTATCCAATTTAAATATGTGCAATTTTTATAACCAAATAAATTTCAAATTATGAAACAGTTGATATTTATATGCTTGATTCAAGCCTTAATATTAGGATATGTTTCCGCTCAAGGATTTTATGATAACGCGGAGAATCTCAAATTACAAGTAAAAAAATTGTCTTTGCCGGAAGTATCAAAATTCGATACCTTCTCTAACCTATTCTTTCATATCAAGGGCAAGGTTATTGAAAAATCTATCATGTACGATAATTATTACAAACCGTTGGGATACTTCAATTATTACGCAGATAAAATAATGCAAAAAAAATACATTTTTCCTCTCCACTTCAACCATTCATTGTATAAGGTTGATAAAAATATACCACTTAACAAAGTGAACCAAACAGCTTCACTTCCCATTACTTTAAATTTACATATCACTCCTATAATGAAGATTTATGAAACACGAATCATGAAATACGAAATGCCAGATTTTTCAGAGTTGTATCGGAAAGGATTACTCTTGTCCAGACCATTCACTCCAGAGAATGAATTCTTTATATACCGGGAAGTTATGAATGAAAAATTGTCAAATAATTACGACAAACATGGGTTTCCTGATGGTGATCGCATAAAAAAATATTCTAGCTATAAAGGAAAATTCACAGCAAAAAGGAAATAATATGCATTTGTTTTATTCCAACATTTATTTACCGTAAAATTCATCTATTCTTAGACACAGGATCATCATGTTCTGAATATATAAATTAGATATCTCGTACATTCTGCATGTTTTTGTAAGGAATATTCTATAAATCAGTCAAAAAACGCTTCAAAGCTTATAGTCTCTATTGTTCTTGCTGATTTATGAATATCCCTAAAAATATTATTGATATAACTATCTATCTCGTTACTAAAAATCATTAGAAGGTGTAAGATAATGTCAAGAGAGTTTTAAAGCTATAAAAGGATTCAGCATATTCTTTCATAGGCCTAAGACTCAAGTCAAGCCATCCTTCAAGGCTACGCCATTTTCCACCTATTGATGTAATAAAAGTTACGTCTGCTTTTCCCTTGAATTCAAGTTGAGTTCCCATCGTTTTGTATTGTATTTCTGCATGAGCTATTTCATCCCCATTTCTAGGGTCAATCAATCTTAGATAGGACCAGTCGCAAAACAATGAATTCATTATATTAATCCGACTGCCTTTATCACCTACTTGAAACGTAAAATCCACTTTCAAATAATAACTTTTAAGTGGTACCTGATCAAAAGTAAAAGTTAAAATTCCGTATTTGTATATGCCCCTCCCACTTACTGGCATTCCAAAAGCCCGAGTAGATAAAGTAGCACTTTCCAAAAGTTGCTTCAATTCATCGATAGGAATAATTATGGCATTAGACATATCAATTTCTTCTGTAACTTCCTTGAATTTCACCCCATACTTTTGCTCCAATAGTTCTATTGTCTGATCTTCAGGAGATAAAAATTCATCTTTCTCCTCTTGGCAAGAAAATAAAAACACTGCTAATAAGCTGAATAAAAAATACTTTTTTTTCATAATCATTTGTATTATAATATTAGTTATATACTATAACCCATCCAAAATAGCACATAGATTATCCACAAAATTCCGGTTATGCACAAATTATGTTGCAATATAATAAATATTTTGTAAATTATAAGCAAAAAACATTAAAAAATATTTCTATATTCCTATTTAAATCGATTGTTATAGGGATTGTTAAATTCTCCAAAATACCTGCCAAAATTGCAGAGGTAACCGTATATTCTTTATAACTGGTACATTTTTTGCACTGTATATCAACAAATAATTGATAAATCAAAATGGAACATACAACAATGTTAGGAGGAAATTTGTGGATCTGGGTGATATTCATCGGATTCACCATTATCAGCTGGTTAATCAGCCATCAATTGAAAAGCCGTTTTCAGAAATATTCCAAAATACCAACCGCCAATGGAATGACAGGAAGGGATGTGGTGGAGAAAATGCTCAGGGACAATGGTATCAGCGGAGTCAAAATAGGCGCAGTTGAGGGACAGCTTACCGACCATTACAATCCGGTCAACAAAACCATCAACCTGAGTAAAGAGGTTTATTACGGCAACAGCATCGCAGCTGCAGCAGTAGCAGCTCATGAAACCGGTCATGCCATCCAGCATGCCAAATCGTACAGCATGCTAAAATTACGTTCCACTCTGGTTCCTGCCGTTGAGTTCGCTTCACACTGGGTACAGTGGATTCTGTTAGCCGGCATTCTTTTGGTGAACAGTTTTCCGGGACTTTTACTGGCCGGAATCGGACTCTTTGCCATTATGACACTTTTCAGCTTTATCACACTGCCGGTAGAAATCGATGCCAGCCACCGAGCCTTGGCCTGGTTGCGCAATTCAGGAATCACAACTCATGAAACACAGGCTTATGCCTTCGATGCCTTGAAATGGGCTGCTTACACCTATGTTATCGCAGCTTTGTCATCATTGGCAACCTTACTGTACTATATCATGATTTATCTGAACAGAAGGGATTAAAATAAAACCGAAAACTTATACGACCTTCTTCTTCCCTCTGCGGAGAAGAAGGTCCTTTATTTTATTTTCTTCAAAGTATTTCTAATGACAGACTTTGTTGCTGCTGACAAAGAACCCCGGTCTGCCAATTCCAGCATAGCTTTAAATTCCTGCAATAATTCCGGAACAGGCTGGCAAAGTTTATAGGCCAGTTTCATACACAAACTTTGCACTCCAGGCAACTCCTCTACAGAAAGCATCCGGTCCAGGCAGAAATCCAGAAAATCAATCCGGGTCTCTCCGCTCAAGTCTTGTTTTTCAATCAGCTGTAATAAAATGCGCCGCCGCCCTCCATGAGGACAAACCAGAACTTCATTTATCAGTTCTTCCTGTCTGGCTTGCAGCCATTTCTGACCGGAAGGCGGGAAATGGCTACAAATCCAAAGCGCCTGCCAGGCAACTGTATCGTCTTCATCGTAGATCAATCGATACAACTCATCTCTACGCAATTCGTTGTATTTTATTTCATACAACACCGCCTGTACATCTTCAATATGAAAACGCACCGATAAACGGGTAATCAGGGGCGGTAATTTAGCCAAATGCAAAATCGGAAAGGGCTTTCCGGCGTAATCTGTAGCATCCCTGCCCTGCACGTCAAAGCCATTTTTCAAATAAAACTGAAGTGCCCGCTCATTTTGTTCGTTCACATCCACTTTCTCTATCTGTTTTTCCTGAACAGCAAAATCCAATAAGCATTTTCCATATCCTTTTCCCTGTTCACCGGGTAAAACAAAAAGCATTTCAATCAGCCCGTCGCTCAAACCGATGAAAGCAGCAATCTTTTGCTGATCATTACGTACTGCATACAAGGACACAGCCGGAAAATACTGATTCCGCACTAAAGGTTTATAATACTGAATATCCGTCTCATTCAGAAAATGATGTGAGCTACGCACTGAAGCTTCCCATAGGAATAACAATTCATCGTAATTGGATTCTCTGCAGGCAGCAATTTCATATTGTTTTTGTATCATCTTTTCCGTCTTCGTAAAGCATTGTTTACCGCAACAGCAATTACAATTACTATTGCGATGACACAAATATAGATTTTATTTCTATCTTAGAAAGTCATTTTCATCCTGAAACGTACTCCCTGATCCTGAATATCCGGATGATTTCTGTAAGTCAATCGCCAGGTATAATCTACCCGGATAAACTTAAAAATGTTTTCGATACCGACACCTATCTCCATATAAGGGACTGATTTATCCATAACATAAGAACCTTCCGGAAAGAGAAACAAGCCTTCTTTCCGCTTATTTAAGTAAGGATTATTCTTATCCGTCAAATGCCCGGCCATCCCCCTGAAGGTAAAGACTTCCCGCCACTTCAGTTTTTTTACCAACGGGATTCTGTTCAATATCAATCCATTCATATGGTAGGATAAGTCCCACGAAGCATACTCATCATTGATAAATTCCATCGCATTCATATTGGTATAGGATTCAGGCTGGAGCATATAGGATAAGTTTGCATTAGGCAATATCAGTAAAGGATACGGAACCTTACTCCATACTTTACCTAACTTTCCGAGTACATCAGTATAACCGAAAGCTGAAAACCAGAAGCGCTTCCGAATACTGAATTCCGTCCTCTGGTAGTCGTAGGAACTACCCAAAAGATCCCTGAAAGCCATTGTATGACTCAAAGTAAATACCGGGGCATCGAACGAAACCGGACGCCGGTTGTCCCGGGTTTGGTAAAATTTTTCATGGGGAGCATAACGAAGTTTTAATTCAAGCTCCGTCATGCGATAATCCTTCAGAGGAGAGATCTTCTGACCCGGCCCGATGGAATTGAAAGCAGCATAAGAAGTTGAATATTCCTTCAGATTCCGTAATACAGCTCCATAAGCAAAACCGTTGTAATACTCCCTGTAATAAGTCAATTGTGATTTCCGCAAATACGTGGCACGTGTATCCTTCTGCCGTTTCAGGGAGACGAAGATATTATCCTTGTTCATATACAAATAATGCTGTCCCAATTGATTGACATCGTACATATATTCAAACCGCAAAGAATGAACCGGAAAATCCGCCGGAAAGTTTTTCTTATCGATAAATGAGTATTCAATCGCTCCGTTGTATTTGATTTTACGATCTCTTGTTCCATATGCCAGATAACCATCCAGGAACAACCGTTTATTAAAGGCCGTAGTCGTTGTCCCACCTACCCGGAAACGAGCCCCCTCTACTGCATTCGCACTGACGATTGTTGTCATCGGTCCAAACTCAAATTTATTTTTAGCCGGATCTGTATTTGTCGCAAGATAGCCATTCACCAGAACAGTAACCACTTTCTCCGTAATATTGAAGACAGGCACTGAACGCAACCTGGACATTAACTTATTCACCGAGTTCTGTCTGGGTGCACTAGCTCCAGGAGGACGATTTTCCGCCCAATATTCATCCGTGCGTTTATAAGCTTCCGGAGGTGTAATAACAGAAGCACTCTCGTCAAATACCGACCTGTCTTCCGGAAGTTCAAACGAATGATTCGTATAGATATTCAGGCGCCTGGCATACAGACCTTTCGACTTTTCGGTAACCTTAAGATCTACATTAATGTCATCTTTAGTAAGAATCCGGGTTCCATCCGGCGCACGCATAAAGGTCTGCTCGATCGTCATTCCACCAGCAAAATTCATATTGATCTTTTTAGGCACACTCAACCTGATCCGCTGAACAAAAAAAGTGGAATCCAGGGTAATATACAGATGACCGGTAAAACCGAACGATTCCGGCATGAACGGAGCGAAAGCCAGGTCTACGCATTTTTGTCCGGCCACCTCCAGCGTATCCAGCAGGTAATATTTATAAAACCCAGGTCCCATCGTAGACAAAGGACTCACAAACCGGTACATGAATAAGTTTATATCATTCTGGAAAATATTCACCTCCTGAAATGCTTCATTCAGGAACTCTTGCATCCCTTCAGGCGATAGTAACTCATCCAGGCCATCCGCCTTGGTTGCCTTCACTATTTTTTTTTCCGATTTCGGGTCTTTCCGGTAATAAACAGACAATAATTTTTCACGTTCGGAAACGGGCAAAATCGTTTTACCTATCTCTAAGGTATCGATAAAATCCACCAGAAAATTAAATTTGCCGGTGTTGCCATTCTTTTTTGGCTTCGGCTTGTAGTCGTTTATGGCAAATGTGATCTTCTCATATTGATCATAACGGTAAAACTCATGATTCCGGGGATCATTTT
>CAJMQA010000157.1 GCA_905215395.1 uncultured bacterium
TTATACGGCAGCAGCCTCTATGCATTACACCCGTCAGGATGAGGGAGCCTATTTCTGGAGTTCTGCTTTGCTGTCTGAAACGGATAGCACAGAAGTCGGGATTATCCGGAGCCTGGTTGTATATGATGAGGGAATTATGCGGACGACTACAAAATTGAAAGGGTACAGACCGACCTTGTATAGTGTCCGTTGTATCCGGAAAGAAGGTGAATAAATGGTATTCCGAAACTAAATATTATATAATAATTCGTATGAAAAAATTGATTCTGATTTTAAGTTGTTGGTTGGTGCCGGGGGTGACGGCTTTCGCACAGAGTATGTATGGCGATGCGGTAAAGGCAGATATAAAGATGAAATATGTTTATTCATTTGAAGAGGCATTGAAAAAAGCAAAGGAAGAGAAAAAGCTGATTTTCTTTAACTGTTTTGCAGACTGGGCGCTTCCATGTCACGGAATGAATAGGTATGTTTTCAGTGACCGGGAGTTTGCCGATTGGATGGATAAGCATTTTGTAAACTTTTTTATGGATGTGACTACGGATGAAGGACGTCCGTTGGCCGATAAATACAATGCGAAGTCGATGGCGCATTACCTGGTATTGGATAGCGAAGGAAATGTGGTTCACCGCATTGTCGGGGGATGCCGGCTACCTGAATTCAAGGAAAGGGGTCGCCTGTGCTTTGAGTCCGGAAACCTCTCAAACCGGACTGGGGGCAAAATACGATAAAGGCGAACGCGGGGTAAAGTTTCTGGGACAGTATGCCAGGGTATTGAGATATTCTAATGAAGAAGAACGCTATGAAAAAGTCCTGGATGAGTATTTTGTGAAATTGAATAAGCCGGAATGGCCGGAAAAGGAAAATTGGGTTTTATTCCGGGATAAAGTTCGGGATCCGAAAGGAGAGATGTTTCAATTTTTAATAGATCATAAAGCTGAGTTTGCCAAAAACAACGGTGATAGCATTGTTAATACCTTGATTTCAGGAATCTATTTTTATCCTGTTTATCAGTTTGCTTCCGGTGATATCAAATATGACGGGGCAAAGTTAGCGGAGATCTATGTGGCGCTGCAAAAGGCGGGTATACCGGAAGATAATCCGATCTATGTGGTTTACGATATTGCCAGATACCGGGGAGAAAGGAATTTCAGTAAGGTGATGGAAATATTTGAACAAAAGATTTCAAAGCTGGATGAAAGGACGGCAGTTGCTTTGGATATGTCATTGAAAAACTGGAAAGAATTGTCGGTAGAAGAAAAAAAGCGGGTGGCGGCTTATCTCAGCCAGCGGGCAGAAAAAACTCAGGGTAGCTTGAAAGAGATGTATCAGGAAACAACCAAAGAGATGATCGATCCGGAAGGGATACCCTTTGAAGAACTGAGTTTTGAAGAAGCTTTGGAAAAGGCCCGGAAAGAGAATAAATTATTGTTTGTTGATTGTTATACTTCCTGGTGTGGTCCCTGCAAAATGATGAGTAAGCAAGTGTTTTCCCAGAAGTTTGTCGGAGATTTTTTTAAAGAGCATTTTGTGAGCCTGAAGATAGATATGGAAAGAGGCGAAGGACCAGAACTGGCCAAGAAATTCGGAGTGAAGGCTTACCCTACGATGTTGTTACTGACCTCCGCCGGCATTGTGAAATATAAACTGTTGGGAGGTATAGGACCTCGTACTTTTATGAATAAGATACAAAAGGGCATGGAACCGGACATTTCTTATACGGAATTAAAAGAGAAATATGAAAACGGAGACCGTTCACCTGCTGTTGTGTCGGAATATCTTATTACGATGAATGATGCCGGAGAATTGAAGGATAAGTACAATGAACCCAGGGAATTTCTCAATTCCCTCCAAGGGGATGACCGTTTCTCTGTATCGGCATGGAAAATATATGATGTTTTTGAAACAGATTATAAATCACCGGAATTTAAGTTCCTGGCGGAAAACCGCAAAAAATTTATTCCTCAGATCGGGGAGAAGGTGGTCAACCGGAAAATTGAAGAGCTTATTTTTCCGGTTGTACTGGGCTACTTGAAAGGAGAGGTGGGAAAAGAAGATCTGGAACGGGCCCGGGAACTGATCCGGATTGCCACTTGTCCGGCAGACTTTTCTTTGCCTTTGCTGGATCAGATTGTCGGTATGTACTTACGAAACGATTATTCCGGTATTGTAAGGTTTTATGAAAATACAGTAAGTAAATTACCCAATGGACATACCCGTTTAAACCTGGATGTGACCCTGCATCTATTATTGGACGAGGCTCCCGGTGATGTCCGGAAATCGGCTCTGGCCTATGCAAAGAAAACAGCAGAAACAGTAAATGAGAATGTAAAAGATAGCTATGCCGGATTAATACAAAAATTGTCAGAATAAAACACATGAATTTAATAATCAGTATGTTGTAAATAAAATACACAAAATAGTCTGAAAATTGATATGAGATTTATACTTTTGTTTATCATAAAACGGAGCACATTGTGCTTGATTATTAAATTTTATATGAAAATACGGACCATTTATTTATTCGCGTGCTTGTTGCTGTGTCAAATGGGTTTGGCGCAGCAAACACTCTTCTTGCATCCTTATCCGCAGGAAATGAAACAAAGCGGGGAAGTTTTAACCCTCCCCATGAGTTTTCAGTTCATTGGAGGGGAAACAGCCAATTCCTATGCTGTCCGGAAGTTAAAAAAACTGCTGGGGGAAGAACAGAATGCCGTTGCTGATTTTAAAGTGTATATCGGAAAAAAGGGAGATAAGGCAATCCGCAAATATGCAGGAAGAATTCCTGATTACCCGGAGGCTTATTATTTGCTGGTTAACCGGAAAGAGATCGTGTTGGCAGGAAATGATGAACGGGGCACCTTTTATGCTGTCCAAACACTTGCCGGTTTATTGAAAGACGGAAAGTTGCCCGGGGTTGAGATCAAAGATTATCCCACAATACGTTTCCGTGGAGTTGTAGAAGGATTTTACGGGACTCCCTGGAGCCATCAGGCTCGTTTGCGCCAGCTGGAATTTTATGGAGAAAATAAGCTGAATACTTATATCTACGGTCCCAAGGACGATCCTTACCACAGTTGTCCCAATTGGCGCAAACCCTATCCGGAGGGTGAAGCCAAACAAATCGGTGAGCTGGTTGGAGTGGCTAAAGCAAATGCTGTGGATTTTGTCTGGGCCATTCATCCGGGACAGGATATCCGCTGGAATGAAACCGACCGCAATCTTTTGCTGGAGAAGTTCGAGAGTATGTATCAATTGGGAGTCCGTTCGTTTGCAGTGTTCTTTGATGATATTTCGGGGGAAGGAACGGATCCATTGCGGCAGGCAGAATTGCTGAATTACATCGACGATCATTTTGTCAGGGTGAAAGGAGATGTTACTCCGTTGATCATGTGTCCCACTGAATACAACAAGAGCTGGTCTGATCCGGCTAAGGGATACCTGGCAACTTTGGGAACGAAATTGAATCCTTCCATCCAGATCATGTGGACTGGTGACCGTGTCATTTCTGATATTACGGAGGATGGATTACGTTGGGTCAATGAAAAAATCAAACGTCCGGCTTATGTCTGGTGGAACTTTCCGGTTTCGGATTATGTCCGCGATCATTTGTTGATGGGGGCGGTATATGGACTGGATCCCCACATCGGAAAACAAATGTCCGGCTTTGTGACCAATCCGATGGAACATGCAGAAGCTTCTAAACTCGCTATCTATTCTGTGGCCGATTATGCCTGGAATCTGGAGAAATTTGATAGTGAAAAGTCTTGGAAAGAGGCCGTTTGTGCTTTACTTCCTAAGGATGCCGAAGCTTTGCAGGTGTTTGTCGATCATAATTCCGATCTGGGACCTAACGGGCACGGGTACCGCAGGGATGAATCGGTGGATGTGCAGCCTGTCGCTGCCCGGTTTCTGAAAGATTACCGCCAGGGAAAATATGCACCTGAAGATTTTTCGGTTTTATGGAATGAATTCGATAAGATAGAAGAGTCGGCTGATATACTTCTTGTAAATACAGAGAATGCAGACCTGATCCGTGAGATTACTCCCTGGCTATACCGATTCAAACTGTTGGGGGAAGCCGGGAAAGAAGCCTTGTCAATGATGAAGTCGGAGGATGCTGCTTCTGAAGATTTATTTATGCGGAAATACAAACATGTGAGAGCTTTGCAGCAGCTTATCTTCCGGCTTGACCAGACTTATAATCGGAATCCGTATCAGCCGGGAATCAAGACCGGTTCAAAAATTATGCAGCCGCTGGCAGATACGATCTTTATGCTGGCCACACGGGCGTATAATCAGCGATTCGGAACCCGCCTCAGTGATGACATTTTTACTTCTCCGCATAAAATCTATACTTCTGTGGGTCAGTTCAGGGGATTGCCTGTGTGGGTAAAGAATAACCAGGTAGTCCTGTCCCCCATACTTGAAGTGGTGAAGTGGGGATCGGGGGAATTTCTTGGGATAGAAATGGATCAGGCTTATGCCGTAGAGGATGTGACGGCTGATTTTGGTATAAAAAATCCGGATTGGTTGCAGGCAGAGATATCTACGGACGGGCAGGATTGGACTGCGTTATCCTTTACTCAAAACGGAAATCAGTTAAAAACTGCCTGTGGAAACAAACAGGCCCGTTTTATCCGTTTCCGGAATCAGAGCGGGAAGGAGCAGGAAGTTTATTTGCGTAAGTTTATTGTGACTCTGAAAAAATAAATTCCATCGCGAAAGAAATAGAAACGACTCAGGCAAAAGCCTGGGTCGTTGTTTTCAGTACAGAATTTTTGAATATGCGTTTGGCAGTATTGTAGCCTTCCTCATAGATTTCCTTCACATGGTCCAGATCGAACATACTGTATTTGGTCATATTTTGGGGAGCAATAAAAACATCACACATATTTCTGTCGATATCCGTATTGCGGTCCAGTCCCAGGTGGAACGAACGGGCTGCCATGCCGATCATATTGGTAATTTTCTCAGAAGTATCGATGGAGTTGATTTCCACGGCAATTATTTTTTCACACCGTTTCCGGATGGGACGTACGGGTAGATTCATAAATATCCCTCCGTCGACATAATCTACATGATTGATCTCTTTGGGAGTAAATACGACAGGAATAGAACAGGAAGCGATGATGCACGGAAGTAGGTCGCCATGCTCAAAATGCACCGGAATGGCACCATTGATATCGCTGGCTGTGATTACCAGTGGAACTTTCAGTTCTTCAAAAGTTTTTGCCTGTAGAAATTCAGCCAGGCGCTCCTCCATACCATTCATGATCATAATACCTTTTTTGGACATCGTGGGACGTGCAAAATGCAGGATTTTTTTACCCAGGAAGAAATGCAGACATTCTTCCGGAGTATGTCCTGAAGCAATCATGGCGCCAACGATAGAACCGGCGCTGGTACCGGAAATGATGTCGGGGTAGATGCCTTCCTCGTACATGGCCTGAATGACTCCTAAATGTGCAAATCCTCTTGCACCTCCACCGCTGAGAGCCAAACCAATTTTATATAATGGTGCTGTATCCATTGCTGTTTATAATGTTTATCTATATTCTATCTGTTTACGCAAATATCTCTCCCGGGTTGTTGTTTTACCTGTTTCAAAAATAATTAAAACGTGAAAATATTACAAGATGGTCGGTATGTATTATTTTTTTTGTTTCATTGAAAATATGTTGATGTCACCGGATTATTCTTGCGAGAATTTCCGGGCCTGATCTCTGGCCTTTAGTGCTGTTGTATTAACTACTTTCACGGGTTTTTCAAGTAGTTCCTGTGCAATGACGGTAGCCTTATCCCATTGATGCCTTTTCCGGTATAATTCAAACAGGAGGCTTCTATACCTTTGATGTTAAAATTTAGCAGAGTAAGGGTATGGTCAGTTCACTCTGACACGCGAAAAGCAGGAAGAAACACAATATTGGCAGAATCGTAAATTTTCTGTTTTGCATAAATTTGATATTAGAGGTAAAACATAGAAAAAATGACCGGTCATTTACAAATATACACAATGTTTCTTTTTAGTTGAAAATGTTTAACATTCTATAATGTATCCATGATGTGAAATGGTAATAAAATAGAGAACAATTTACCGGTAAATGAATTATTAATATTGAAAAAAGAGGAACCCACATTGGGTTCCTCTTTTTTAGTCATTCATTTGCACGGGTGTCAACAGAAACTATTTCTTTCTAAACAGCAATTGCCGCTTATTCGGGTCTGCCCATTCTGTGACGAGCTCCCGGAAGGCCGGATAATCGGCCGGGGAAATCAGGGTTTTGTTTAATTCCAGATTACGGTTGATATGCAATACATTGTTTTCCAGTTTATAAGATATAGCCAGAATACCTACCTGGTTCTGAATTTTTTTTCCTTGGGTGGGGGTACATAATTTCAGTTCTGCCGGTATTTGTATGGTGTAGTTGTATTGTTCCCGGGTCTGGGCTGTCAGCCTCAGGTTTTCCGGGCGTTTACTGCTGTATCTGGCATAGGAGAACCGGTTGATGCCATTCAGGGATTCCGGAAGTTGCAGGAAGAGATAATCGTTTTGGTCGTCCAGAGGGGTATTCATTGAACCATTGACGGTGGTCGTTTCTGCATTCATACTTACTTTACAATCTTTTGCCTGGGGCAGGACGGCTCCGCTTAAATCCTTCTGATAGGGAAGATAGTCATTGCTGAGGGTTGTGCTGATTTCCATTTGTGCATCTTCCTTGTTCAGCACAATATCAGCTGTATAATCGATCTGGCGGACCGGTGTTTTTAAAACTGTTTTTTCTCCGTTCTCCAGGGCTATGTAAAAGCTTCCGTTCAGTCCGGCAGGTAAACTGCTGGCCGGACTCAGGCGGTATTCTTTACCGTCGGCCTGTGCTTTTACGATCAGTTCTCCGATGGCTTCCAGTCCACAATGACCGGGCTCGGCATCTATCCGGTAAACGGCAAGGGGAACGGCCGGTATATCTATGGCTTTCAGTAAGTTTGTCAACAGGTTTACTTTCTCATATTCTGTGCCGTAAAGGGAGCGTGTAAGCTCTGCTGCCGGACGCATCTGCCAGCCGGTCGCTGACGGAGCAACCGGGCAGAGGGTAATCTGATCCCTGACATAATCTGCCAGAACCAGGAGTTTTTCTGTATCGGTTTTACAATCGGCTGTTAACTTTTGGGCCAAAGCACTGACTTTGCCGGGAGCGTCGAATTGCTGGTAAATCCGCTTTAGGGCAGCTTGTGCAGAAGGATAGGTGGAAAACAATAAGCCGGGTACATCTCCGTTTTGAAGGTGGATTTCCGGGGACCTGGAACCGGCAGGCAGGTTCTGTAATTTCCATTGCACTTGCCGGTTGCCATTTTGAAATGTTTCCTGAGGTTGTGTTTTTATTTGCAGGATTTCGTAATTCACAGGCTTGTTGTCCGGGACAATGAAGGTCAATGTATATTCCTTGACTGGAGAGGTTTGCAGCAGCGTTTTACAAACATCGATTTCCGGAAGGTAGCCAGGTTTGGAAAGGATGGAATAGTCCAGGCAGATAGTTGCTCCCAGTTCCAGTCCGGTATGTACAATCACCATCTCTTTTAGATGGTTGAAGGCCGGAGCATCCGCAGCTTCCCGGGGGAGTACTTCGACAAAAGCATTGGCAGGTGTACGGACAACCGAACCATCTTTCTGACGCACATAGGCATCGTGGATTTTGAGTTCCTGAAAAGCCGGATTGTAAGTGATAAATGTTTCTCCATATGTAGAGTTCATGGCTGTATGTGTAAAGAGGGTCAGCTCTTTGTAACAGCGATATTCCTGGCCGCCGTCGGTTTGCAGGGTCCAGGTTTCCTGAAGTTTACGGAATTCTGCTTCTGAAGGGGTTGCCAGAGTCCTTGCCACTGACAGGAATACAGTGAATAACAGCAGCGGTATAATTTGGTATGTCTTCATCTCTTTCAGTATTATTTGTGAATAATCAGATAAGAACCGAATGCTTTGTGAGCATTTACAGCATTCCGGAACCCTTCCCAGTCTGCGGCTTCATAAACTCTCTTTTTCAGGGCTAATTTCTGGTGCATGACAATTTTGTCTTTTTCCTGCCGGATGTAGCCGTCAAATTCTGCAACGGGACTTTGTTGCTGATCCTGTGCGGTATTAACAAGGCGGAAACCTTTGGGAAGCTGAATACTTTCGTCCAGTTCGACGAGACGTGAAC
>CAJMQA010000158.1 GCA_905215395.1 uncultured bacterium
TTAGACGTGTGCTCTTCCGATCTCGCATCAGGATTTCGGTTTTTATACAATGTTGATGAACTGAACAGATTTGAAAAAAGAGATTTCCGGGTAAATAATGCCCGTCTGGAACAGGTGATGGAAGTTTTACTCGACGGCACCAATCTGACTTACGAAGTAGAGAACGATGTGATCATGATCCGTCCCGGCAATATGCCACAGGTCCCTCAAAAAATTTCACTGAAAGGGAAAGTGAAAGACAGGAAAGGAGAACCTTTGCCCGGAGTAGCAGTAATGATTAAGGGAACAACAACCGGAACAGCCACCGATATTGATGGGAACTTCCGTTTTGATGCGCCTAAACAAAACGGAATGGTACTGGTTTTCACCTTTGTCGGTATGCAAAAACAGGAAATCCCCTATAATGGGCAACAAAATATAAATGTAGTTATGGAGGAGATGACTACAGAAATTGAAGAGGTTGTAGTGACCGGTTACCAGAAAATTGACCGTCGTCTGTTTACCGGTGCCGCAGATATTGTAAAGGCTGAAGACCTGAAATCTGATGGAGCAAACGATGTAGCCCGCATGCTACAGGGAAAATCTTCAGGAGTGCAGGTGCAAAACGTCTCCGGTACATTCGGTGCAGCTCCTAAAATGCGGGTCCGGGGAGCTTCTTCCATCTATGGCGACCAAAAACCGTTATGGGTAGTGGACGGTATCGTATTGGAAGATGTGGTGGATGTTTCAGCCGACGACCTTTCTTCCGGAGATGCTGCTACCTTAATCAGTTCCGCCGTAGCCGGTTTGAATACGGACGATATCGAATCTTTCCAGGTCCTGAAAGATGCTTCTGCAACAGCTTTGTACGGAGCACGGGCGATGAACGGAGTCGTCGTGATCACGACGAAACGCGGACGGAAAGGTACGGTAAAGGTGAGTTATTCCGGGGAGTTTACGATGCGCATGAAACCGACTTACCGGAATTACAATATCATGAATTCGCAAGAGCAAATGATGGCTTATCAGGATATGGAAGCGAAGGGATGGTTGAACTACGCGGATGTAGTGCGAGCCGACCGGGGAGGAATCTACCGGAAGATGTACGACGCTTTGGATAACTACGATCCGGCTACGGGCTTCGGTTTGCCGAATACACCGGAAGCTAAGGCGGCCTACCTGCAGCAATTTGAAAAAGTAAATACCAACTGGTTCGACGAGTTGTTCCGGGCTTCTTTGCAACACAGCCATTCGGTGAGCTTTACGGCAGGTGCAGAGAAAGCACGTTATTTCGCTTCGTTGAGTTATTTCTCCGATCCGGGTTGGACAATAGCCGACAAGGTGGAACGTTATACGGCTAATATGAATGCTTCTTTCGATATCAATAAATATTTGACGGTGAGCTTGCTGACCAGTAATTCTTACCGGAAGCAACGGGCACCGGGTACAATTACCCGGGAGACGGATGCGGTAACCGGTGCTGTGTCGCGTAACTTCGACCTCAATCCCTTCAGTTTTGCTCTGAATACCAACCGGGCGATGCGGGCATACGATGAAAACGGCAATCCGGAAAATTATGTGATGAACTATGCCCCGTTCAATATTTTCAAGGAACTGGATAACAACTACATCGACATCGACATGTTGGATTCGAAATTCCAGGCAGAATTGGCTGTTAAGCCGATGCCGGGATTCGACATTAATTTCCTGGGTGCCATCCGTTATGTGAAGTCATCCCGTGAGCATAAGATCAACGAGCGTTCCAATCAGGCGGAGGCTTACCGGGCAGCTTACGACGCAACTGTCCGGGAGGCTAACAAATATTTATACGACGACCCCGATACTCCCGGTTTACCCAAAGTGTCGGTATTGCCGCAGGGTGGTTTCTATAACCGGACGGACAACCGTTTGTTGAACTATTATTTTCGGGGATCTGTCAATTTTATGAAATCGTTGGACGATATTCATATCTTTAACTTTATGGGCGGTATGGAAGCTCGCAGCACCGACCGCCGGGAGACCTACTCACGCGGTTTCGGTATCCAGTATGAGCGCGGCAATGTACCTTACATTGACCATCGGATCATCAAACAGTTGTTGGAGCGCTCCGACCAGTATTTCGGTTTGGAAAATGGGTACGACCGCTTTGTAGCTTTCTTCCTGACAGGTTCTTATTCTTATATGGGGCGTTATACGATCAACCTGACCGGGCGTTATGACGGCTCCAACCGTTTGGGAAATTCCCGTTCTTCCCGTTGGTTGCCTACATGGAACGTCAGTGGAGCCTGGAATGTGCATAATGAAAATTTCCTGGCCCAGAGCGAAACGATTTCTTTGCTGGCCTTACGTGCTACTTACGGTTTGACGGCAAGTATGGGGCCGGCAATGAATGCGAAAGCGGTATTCCGTAACGACCTGACTTTCCGTCCGACACAATCCGAACGGGAAAACCAGATTCAGATCGAGTCGCTGGAAAACTCGGAGCTGACCTGGGAAAAGCAGTATGAGTTCAATGTGGGGATGGACCTGGGAATCATCGACAATCGCATCAGTTTGAGTACCGATGTTTATTTCCGTAACAGCTTCGACCTGATCGGTCAGTTGCGTACGATGGCTATCGGTGGAGAACCTATTAAATTGGCGAACTATGCCGACATGAAGTCCAATGGGGTGGAATTGACTTTAAATACCAGGAATATCCAGACAGACAAATTCTCCTGGACGACAAATATTACGTTTGCCTACAACCATAATGAAATTACAAATCTGAAATCGGAGGCCCGTGTATTGGACTTGGTCAGTAGCTCCGGTTACCCGGTAGAGGGGCAGTCGGTACGCAGCATTTATGCTATTCCTTTTAGGGGACTGAACAACCAGGGGTTGCCCACTTACCTGAACCAGGAGAATACGGTGACGGTTTCGGATATTAATTTCCAGGAACGCCAGAATGTAGACTTCTTGCAATATATGGGCTCGATCGACCCGAAATATACAGGAGGTATGGACAATACGTTTAAACTGGGACCTGTGAAATTGTCGGTTTTCCTGACGTACCAGTTCGGCAGTAAGATTTGGCTGTATCCTTATTTCAATTACCGTTATTATGACAACGAGGCGATGCCGAAAGAGTTCGCCGACCGTTGGATGGTACCTGGCGATGAGAAACATACGAAAATTCCGGCCTTCATTTCAGCTCGTCAATACAAGGATAACCCGGATTTACAGGCGGCTTATAATGCTTACAACTACTCGACAGAGCGTTTGGCCAAGGGAGATTTCATCCGGCTGAAAGAAATGTCGCTGAGCTACGATTTACCGAAAAAGTTACTCCAGAACTGGAAGATAGACAATATCGGTCTCCGGTTCTCGGCTTCTAATATTTGTATGCTCTATTCCGATAAGAAATTGAAAGGAGAAGATCCTGAGTTCGCCCGTTCAGGCGGTGTATCGTTGCCGGTACCGAAGCAATTCACCTTATCACTGAAAATAGGTTTTTAATCTTCGAAAATTTTGAAAGACTATGAAACGATATTTACAATCATTGTTATTATTACCGGTACTTGCAGGATGTAATTCTTTTCTGGAGACGGTACCGGACGACCGTACGGTGATCGACAGCCCGGAGAAGGTGAAGGAGTTATTGGTGTCGGCTTATCCGGAGGCACAATATATGCTGTTTACCGAGTTTATGAGTGATAATGCTGCCGATAAGGGATCCTGGTTGCTATCGGTTTATCCGCGTCGTCAGGAAGAGGCTTATTTCTGGGAAGATGCAACAGAAGAAACGCAGGATACGCCGCCTTTTTATTGGTACGGCTCTTATGCAGCGGTTTCGGCAGCCAATCATGCACTGGAAGCAATAGAAGAACTGCCTCATCAGGAAAAATATACGGTATATAAAGGCGAAGCGTTGGTGGCCCGTGCATACGCACATTTTATGTTGGTAAATCTTTGGGGCAAACATTACGATCCGGCAACGTCTGCTACGGATTTGGGGGTGCCATACGTGACCGAGCCGGAAAGGGAAGCTCTGGTGATTTATGAACGTAATACGGTGCAGGAGGTATATGATTTGGTGGAAAAGGATTTGCAGGCAGGCTTACCGCTGATTTCCGACGGTGCTTACGATGCTCCGAAATACCATTTCAACCGGGCGGCTGCCCATGCTTTTGCAGCTCGTTATTATACCTGGCGGGGAAATGCCTGGGATTCGGTGATTTATCATGCGACGGAAGTATTGGGTGAAGGAGCCGCGTTTGCCGGCCAGTTGCGCGACTATGCCGCCAATTATACCCCGATTTCTTCCAATTCGACCCAGTATTCACAACGCTATACTTCTTCGGACGAACCGGCGATATTGTTGCTGATCAATGCCTCTTCCATTTGGTGGCGTTGTGCCGGTTACGGACGTTATGGCATGGATATCAATATCAAGAAGGAAATTTATAACAACAGTCCGGTCAGTGGGACCTGGGAGTATGCAGACTACGGAAGTGCCCCTCACTATACACGGAATAAATTTGCGGAGTATTTTAAATATTCTTATCCGGGAGCGTCCAGTGGTCTGCCTTATATCATTTGTCCGGTATTTACGATCGAGGATTTGGCTTTCAACCGGGCGGAAGCATACGTAATGAAAGGGGAAATTGACAATGCTTTGACCGACTTGAATACTTTCCTGAGCAAACGGATCAAAAATTATAGTGATATTACCCATAACCTGACTTTAAAGAAAGTGAACGATTGGTACGGGGCTGCGCGGAATGCCGATTTATACCCGGATTTGGAACCTTATTACAAGGCCGAATTGAACCGCGACCAGATGAATATGCTGAAATGTATTACCGATTTTCGGCGCAAAGAGTTCTGTCAGGAGGGCATGCGCTGGTGGGATATCAAGCGCTTCCGCATAGAAGTGGAGCATGATGTATACGGCTCTACACAGAAACATGTACTGACGAAGAATGATCCGCGGAGGGTGCTCCAGATTCCGGGCGGTGCGTTGAGCTACGGAATGCAAGAAAACCCGAGATAACCCGATAAATAGAAAGAAATATGAAAAGATTTTGGTTATATATAAGTTTGTTGATTTCCGGAGTGTATACTGTGAGCAGTTGCTCTGAGGACGTGGATTTCGATCCGACGATTTACGATACGAATACGCCGGAGTTGAATGCAATAGATTCTTTTATCCGGCAGAATTACATCGACCCTCATAATATCGAAGTATTGTACAAATGGAAAGATATCGAGACAGAAGCCGATAAAAACCTGGTTCCCCCCCGTCAGGATACGGTAGTACCTTTTTTGCGGGTAGTGAAAAAAGCCTGGATTGATACCTATATCGATCTGACAAGCCCGGAGGTGATGAATCCGATTTTCCCGAAACAAATATTACTATTGGGTAGTGCTTCCTACAACATTGACGGGACGCAGACCTTAGGTACAGCGGAGGGTGGTAAAAAAGTGGTGTTGTACAGCGTAGGTGATTTCAATCCGGGCGATAAAGCGAATATAAAGCAATACATCCGGGTTTTACACCATGAGTTTTGCCACATACTAAACCAGAAAAAAGAATACAACATTGCTTACGAACAGATCACACCTTCGGGTTATACCGCAAGCTGGACCAACTTTCGGGATAATACGGCCCGGGCGGCGGGTTTTATCACTCCCTACGCTATGGCTGCGCCGGGTGAAGACTTTGCCGAAATGGTTGCCGAATATGTGACGGATACGGACGAGGAATGGAATGCCTTGATGGAAGGGATTACCGACGAAGTGGGCAAAACGGCTATCCGGAAAAAGTTAGAGATTGTGCGTACTTATATGGATGAAAGCTGGAATATGAAGCTGGACGACTTGCGTAGCTTAATCCTCAATGCGATAACGGAAATTACGGAAGGAAACTACTAAAACGAAAGCAGGATGAAAAAGATATATATTTTAATTGCTTGGCTGGCTGTAGGGATGGCCGCTTGCCAGGTAGAGGAAGACTCGGTGTTCGACGAGTCGTCGACAGAGCGAATGAACCGAATGATAGCGGAGTGTGAGACCATGTTGCTGAAGCCTGAACACGGTTGGCGCATGGTATATGTCCCGAACCCGACGAAACACGGAGGTTTCAATGTATTGATGGACTTTGAAAAGGGAGGTAAAGTGAGAATGTTGACCGACTTCCTGGAAGAAGAGAGTAATACCACTTACAGTTTCAATGCTTCACAAGGAGCGGTGTTGAGTTTCGATACCTATTCTTGTTTGCATTACCTGGCGGATCCGTCGAATACACCCAAAGGCCAGGGCTGGGAAGGGGAATTCGAGTTTGTCGTTCAGGAGATCACAGCCGATTCGATTGTATTTATCGGTAAAAAGCACGGTTATAAGGCAGTGTTCTTTCCGGCACAGGCAGAGGACTGGACCGATTTGGTGCCGGCAGCCAAAAAGAATCTGGAGCATTTGCGCCCGCAGGACAATGCACCTTTCTTCCGCAGCTTGACGATGAATGCAACAGCCGTGAATTTGGTATACGACCCCACTACCCGGGCGGCGAGTGTGACCTGGGCCGATCCTGTGAACAAGAAGACAGAGACTTTCCTGACGGCTATATACGGTACGAAAGAAGGAGTGGCCTTTATGCCGGCATTACGGATTAATGGCGTCGTAGTCGAAGAATTGAAATATAACGAGACTAAAGACGGATTCGAAGTAGGGACTCCAGGCGTGATCGGTGAGTTGAAGTATTCGGATTATCCTCCTATCCCGTTCTATAACTCTTATACGGAATTAAGCACAACCAGTAATTCGGCGGCTTTACCGCTTATCGGTGGTTTCTCGCTCAGCATCAATGCGATTCTGGAGGTGATGAACGTAACGGCCGGTATGAATCAAATGAGTGCCGATCTGAAATCTTCTTATCCGCTGGCTGTGATTACCGGATTGAAACAGTTCCGTATTTCCTGGAATTCACCCACAGACGGGATGCCCGAAGGACAGTGGCTAACTTTCTTCGGAACCAATAACCTGTTCCGGGAAGGTGAATTCTTCTACCACGAAAGTATCAAAGGAACCTCCTTACGCGAAGAGGGTGACCAGGTGCGCTTTGAATTGCAGAAAGAGATCGATGTGGAAACCGGTGAGGAAGAAACGCTGACTTTCGAGACGGATTCGACGTTTGCCGCCCGCATGAAGATTTCGGGTTTCACAACGGTAGCCCGCCGTTTTTTCATCGAGCCCCAGGGCTTTACAGTGGTGCCGGCGGGAAATGACAAATTCTATTTTGTAAGCATTGCCGATTCCAAACGTTGGATGCTTCTTTCTAAAAATTAAAACGATACGGCTATGAAAAACTATATATTCAGATTTGTCGTACTGACATTGCTTTTTCTTTCGGGTGCCCCGATCCCTGCGTCTGTGATGGCGGAAAACCGGGAAGTGAACACGGCTGCCGTGCCCGGGCCGAGAACGGTGAAGGGACGGGTGGTGGACGAAAAAGGTTCTCCGCTGCCGGGAGTGACCGTGCGGATCAAAGGTACACAGATGGGTACGGCCACCGGTGTGGACGGACGTTTCGAGTTGCCTGTGCCGGAAAACGGAAAATATTCATTGATATTCTCGTTCGTCGGGTTCCGGATACGAGAGGTAGATGCGAATGCGGATTTGAGCAAAGTGGTACTGAAAGAGAGTGCCGATGAGCTGGACGAAGTAGTGGTAACCGGTTACCAGAAAATCGACCGGAAGTTGTTTACGGGTGCTGCTTCTGTGGTAATGGCCGAAGAATTGGAGTCGGACGGTGCCAACGATGTATCGCGTATGTTACAGGGGAAAGCTGCCGGTGTACAGATTCAGAATGTGTCCGGTACCTTTGGCGCTGCCCCTAAAATGCGAATCCGGGGTTCTTCTTCCATCTTCGGCGAACAAAAACCATTGTGGGTAGTGGACGGAATCGTTCTGGAGGACGTTGTAGAGATCAGTGCCGACGAATTGTCATCGGGGGATGCGCAGACATTGATCAGCTCGGCAGTAGCGGGTTTGAACGGCGACGACATCGAAAGTTTCCAGATTCTGAAAGATGCTTCGGCGACGGCACTTTACGGTGCACGGGCTATGAACGGGGTGATTGTGATTACCACCAAGAAAGGGAAGGCCGGACGCATAT
>CAJMQA010000159.1 GCA_905215395.1 uncultured bacterium
GCATCAACACCATAGAAATACATATCCCTCCATTACGGGAAAGAGGCCAGGATATTCTCTTGCTTGCCGGCCATTTCTTAAAACGTTATTGCTACAAATACAAAAAAGATATCCGGGGCTTTACCCGTGACACCCAGCAAAAGCTGCTCCACTACAACTGGCCGGGAAATGTCAGGGAACTGCAACATGCTGTTGAACGGGCCGTCATACTGGCCTCCGGTAGTATGCTACAGCCGGAAAATTTTATGCTCCGTCCACCGCGTTATAGTGCTGGTCCGGAAACCGAAACGCTTAATCTCATGGAACTGGAAAAACAAACCATCGAAAAAGCCATGAAAAAATGTGAAGGAAATATCAGCAGAGCCGCAGAATTATTGGGAATCACCCGCTTTACCCTCTACCGGAAACTGGAAAAATACAATCTGATGTAAACGATGAAAATGCAATCTCATAAAATCATACTGCCATTACAATGCGGCATTCTCTCTCTTCTTTCTGTCTGTTCAGGAATACTGATCATGAAAGAGTTGTGGTTTTGCCTGGTCTTTGTGCTGAGTCTCATCATCCTGCAATTTTTTTACATCACAAAACAATATTCAAGGACTACGGAAGCCATGAAGCGTCTGATTGAAGCCATTCGCTTTTCCGATTTTGCCTTAAGTTTCCGGGGAAACGGTAAAAGCCGGACCGATCCAGAACTCACCCGAGCCATGGAGCAGGCCCTGATCCGGTTCAAAGAAAAAATATATACCCTGGAAGAACAACACATTTATGACAATACTCTATTGAGTACAATTGACTCAGGAATACTCGTACTGAACCGGAACGGAGAAATCGAATGGTACAACAAAACCGCTTTAAAAGAATTCGGACTGAAAGTCCTCCGTCAGGTAAATGAATTACAAGCCGTACATCCTTCACTTCCGGAAATGCTGATGCGGCTGATTCCGGGTGAAACGCAGATATTACGTCTGGAAAAAGCCGGACACATCCGGGAAATAGCCCTGAATCTCGTCCTTTTCAGAATACAGGGCAAAGAGTTACTGCTCATCAGTCTGAAAAACATCCATTCTGTCCTTGAAAACAATGAAATTGAAGCCTGGCAAAAACTTATCCGGGTACTCACTCATGAAATCATGAATTCCCTGGCTCCCATTATCTCCCTATCGGAAACTCTCACAGAAAGAGTGGCCGGTCAGGACAACGTGCAGGGCTCTCCCGTTATTTTACAAGCCTTACAGGCCATACACCGTCGCAGTAAAGGATTACTGGAATTTGTTCAGAACTACCGGAAGCTGACCCGTATACCTGCACCGGAACTCAGCACGATACAGATCACCGATCTTTTTACCGGACTCCGGAAATTATTGGCAGGAACCAATTCACAATACATCTTCCATTGTCCGGATAGCCAACTACAAATCCTGGCCGACAGGAACCAGATTGAACAGGTTCTTATCAACCTCATCCGGAATGCAGAAGAAGCATGCAGTGAGACAACAAAACCGGAAATAAAAATCACAGCCCAAGGGTCTGTCAATTCCAATCCGGTTGTCATCACCGTCTCAGACAATGGTCCCGGTATCATCCCCGAAGCCCTGGACAAAATCTTTGTTCCGTTCTTTACCACTAAACCCGGAGGTTCCGGCATAGGCCTAAGCCTTTGTAAACAGATCATGACCCTCCATCACGGAAATATCACCGTAAAATCCGAACCAGGTTATGGCAGCACCTTCACACTGCTTTTCTTCCACAACTAAACAAAAGTAGATTTTAATTGTAGATTTAATTTGTCCGGTTTCTGGGATAAAGCTATCGGACCCAAGGCGCTTCGTGACGGTCGTGTAAGTTTGTCTTTCACTATCGGGGGAACTCCTCACTCCGTTCGTCAAACACACCCCGATGGACGTTCAGACCAACTAACACAGACACTCGTCCTCAGCGTTTTTATGGTCCTCCCGGTTTTATCCCAAAAACCTCCCGCAGTGCATTATTGAAAAGCGATCTGAGTCTGATAGTAAACGACTCCACTGCCGGATTCAGATCGCCTTCCAAGATCATATAATCCTGTTATTTATCCAGTGATCCATACTTTAAAGATTTGCAGATACGTAAGTCGGAAGTGTTTTGCCGGTCAGACCATGAAGCGGCTGACGAGGTTCCTGTTGTCCGGTCTGAACGCCCGACGGAGGGATGTCTGAGCGGAAGCGAGTTCCCGTAGTCAGTGAAAGAACGGACTACAGGATCGGCACAAAGCGACAGGTCTGACCGGCAAAACATTGAAGACGCAATAGAAGGAAAAACAGATTAAATCTACATTATTGTCAATAAAAAACACCCCGTAAAAACAGGGTGTTTTTTGTTATGAAATATAAAGTATTAAAGCCATTTTACGAGGGCAAAATCCTGACGATGAGGCAATAATCTGCTCTTCGGGTAAATACGGATCGCCAGCATCAGCAGACCGGGCGCATCAGCAGTGACATCAATCCGGTATCTGGCAATACTGCCGTTTTGCTCCACCGGGACGAAATCCCGTTTCTCACGGATTACCTGGTTCCCGTCTCTTTGCTCAGCTGCCACCAATTCCACCCCGACTTCATCCATTTTCAGCTCACCGATTTCTAACTTAACCTCTCCATAATACGACTTACCCAGAGAAATAATTTGTTTGGAACGATTCGGCAAATCCAGTCCGACCAATTCAATGTTATCCCATTCCCTGGTAATATGCTTCTTCCATTCCGAAATCTCCACCGCCATAGCATAATTATCAGCAATCATTTTGTGATAGCGGGCAGCCATCGGAATATAAAATTGCCTCTCATAATCTTCCAGCATCCGGTTGGTCGTAAAATTAGAAGCCACTTTTGCTATTGTATTCTTGATATAAGCTATCCATTTCGGGGACAGTCCGTTGGCATTTTTTTCATAAAATACAGGTGCAATCTCATCATCAATGATGTTATAAATCATTTCAGAGTCCAGTTCATCCTGAAGCGCCTGATTTTCAAACGTACGTTCCATTGGCAGCATCCATCCGGCATCGGGACGGAATCCCTCTACCCACCAGCCATCAAGCACACTGAAATGCATCACTCCGTTCATTGCAGCTTTTTCGCCACTTGTACCGGAAGCTTCCTGAGGACGGGTCGGGGTATTCAACCATACATCCACCCCCTGAACCAGTTTTTTAGCCAGATCCATATCGTAATTCGGCAGGAAAACTATCTTACCCAGGAATTGCGGATATTTGGATATCTCTACAATCCGTTTGATCAGGTCCTGACCGGCTTTATCCGCAGGATGTGCTTTCCCTGCAAATACAAACTGAACAGGATGCTCAGGGTTGTTTACAATCTCATCCAAACGCTGCAAGTTCCGGAATAACAAGTGTGCACGCTTGTAAGTTGCAAAACGGCGGGCAAACCCAATGGTCAGAATATCATCACGTAAGGTCTCCCGGATTTGGATCACCTGACGGGGAGTAAAATAAGAAGCTGCCACCTCGTCCGTCAGCGATTCTTTGATATGGTCGATCAGACGTTTGCGCAATTTTGTACGCACCTCATAAACCACAGGATCGGGAACCGTATAAATCTGCTCAAAACATTTTTTATCGTAATGGTGATTCCTAAAATCTTCACCAAAAAGGGTTTCTTCTATTTTCTTCCATTCCGGAGCTGCCCAGGTCGGATAATGTACACCATTAGTCACATAACTGATGTGCAACTCCTCCGGCATATATCCAGGCCAAAGCCCTTTGAATATATCTTTACTGACCTCTCCATGTAACCAGCTCACCCCGTTCACCTCCTGAGCCAGATTGGCTGCCAGAAAACTCATGGAAAATTTCTCATTCGGATCAGCCACATTCACCTTGCCCAATCCCAGCAATTGCTCCCAACTGATCTTTAAACGATCTGCATAATGGGAAATATAAGTACGGAGCATATTCTCAGAAAAGGCATCATGACCGGCAGGAACGGGAGTATGGGTTGTAAACAGGGATGAAGTCCTCACCACCTCCATAGCTTCCGGGAAGGATAACTGTTCTTCGGTAATATATTCTTTTAGCCGTTCCAGCCCGGTAAAGGCTGCATGCCCCTCATTGCAATGATAGGTTACCGCTTTTATACCCAATTTCCGGAGTGCCTGAATACCACCGCACCCCAGTAATAATTCCTGTTTCAAGCGATTTTCCCAGTCACCACCATACAGATGGTGGGTAATACTGCGGTCTTCGGGTAAATTGTCCTCAAAATCGGTATCCAGCAAATACAATTCTATACGTCCGACATCAACCCTCCAGATCCGCGCATATACGTTACGCCCAGGAAATACCAGACTGATGGTCTGCCAATTCCCGGCAGCATCCCGTACCGGAGTTACTGCTATCTTCATAAAGTCCTGAGCCTCATACTCAGCTTCCTGATCTCCCATGGCCGACAGCTTCTGGGTGAAATATCCGTAACGGTATAACAAACCGACAGCAGTGATCTTCGTACCTTTATCACTGGCTTCTTTCAGATAATCCCCCGCAAGTATCCCCAAACCTCCGGAATATATCTTCAGGGAAGTATGTAAGCCGTACTCCATGCTGAAATAAGCAACTCCATCACCCGCCATATGTTCTTTAGCAGCCATATATTCCTTAAATTGTGCATATACTTCTTGCAGTTTATGCACAAAGACCGCATCATTCTCCAATTGTTTATAACGGTTCAGAGAAATGGAGTCCAGTAACATAATCGGGTTATGTCCGCAATTCCTCCATTTATCGATATCGATCATCCGGAACAATTCCCGTGCTTCATCGTGCCAGGCCCACCAAAGGTTTTTGGACAACTCTTCCAAAGCAATCAGCTTCTCCGGTATAGAACGGTGAATCATAACACTAATCCAGCTGGGATTATTTACAGACAGTTGTTTCTCGATATAAGAAACAGAATCATTCAGGTTAACAGGCAGATCTTTCAGTCTCTCACTGACCTTATCCAGCGCAATATCGTAAGCCTGCTTATAATAAATGATCAGATTGTCCCAGAGGGCGATACGCGAAACATCTTTCGCATTTTCCCGGTTTTTCTGCATCTCCTCTTTCCCGATCCGGGTACAAACGCGTATCCACTCTGCAATATTTTTGACCACACTATCCGTATCCCCGTCTTCCCGGTGGATGATCTCAATTCCCGGATGGGTCATATTGTAATGTTCTTTTACCCACAATCCGAATCCTGCCAGGGTCGTTGTAATTGTAGGAACTTTAAAGGCCAGACTTTCCAGCGGAGTGTATCCCCAGGGTTCATAATAGGAAGGAAAAACAGTCAGATCCATCCCTATCAGCAAATCATAGTAAGACATGTTGAAGACACCGTCATCCCCGTTCAGATAGCTGGGAGCAAAGAAAATTTTTACCTTATCATTTTCCCCGTTTCCCAGCTTCATCGCACGGATACGGTTCATCACCGGATCATTCACTGCATCATTCAGATAATGGGTGAGATAGGTATTTGTACTATTTACCGCCTCATAAGGTTTTTCCAGGTTATGTAACAACTCTTTGTTCGGACCACTATGTCCGGCCGGAACCAATATAAAAGCCAGAATTTCCTTATTCAGTCCGTTATCCCGGTTCAAGCGTCCCAGTGCGTCGATAAAAACATCGATACCTTTATTCTTAAATTCATAACGTCCCCCGATCCCTACAATCAAAGCATCCTCCGATACCGGCCTACCTAACAATGCCTGCGCCACCTGCAACAATTTCTCTTTCCCGACATTGCGTTTACCTTCCCATTCCTCTTCCCGGGGAGTAAATACGTTTTCAAAGCCATTGGGAGTAACCAGGTCTACTTTCTTTCCCAGGAAATGCTCGCATTCCTTAGCTGTGATCTCACTGACCGTAGTAAAGCAATCCGCATTATTCGCAGCCGCTTTCTCCAGAGATTGTTTGGATACGACATTAAAACGACGAGCCAGTTCCTCCGGCACATAGTTGTTCATCCCGCTGTACAAAGGCATATTGTTTCCGGCCACACTCCGCCCCAGAACTGTTGCATGAGTGGTAAAAACACACCCAACCTGAGGCATTGCATATTTCAGATACAGTAATCCGGCGCCGGTCATCCATTCGTGGAACTGAGCTATAATCCGCTGACGCATAGAAGAATTAAAGCGTACAAAACTTTCTATCACCTTACCGGAAGCATATCCGAAAAGAGCCGGTTCAATATAGTCCCACTGCCCACTGATAGAATCCAGTTTATATTTCTCCCAAAAAGAAGCAAAAATCTCATCCTTCTGAGTTATAAAAGTACTGAAGTCCACCAGGATTACAATCGGTTGCCCTGCAACATTCCAGCGTCCCACCTTGATCCTCAGTCCCTCTTGCGCAGCTCTCTGCCGCCAGGATCTGAATAAACGGGGATCATCGATAAACTCAGGATTCTGTTCAGTATATCTCCAAACGTCCGGCCCAATCAGAATATGGCTGCTACTGTACTCTTTCACCATATTCAAAGCTTTAGTAGAAATCACCGTATGGATGCCTCCTACTTTATTACAAACCTCCCAACTTACTTCAAACAGATAAGCAGGATTATTCAATTTATTGTTATCCATATGTATACGTGTGTTAAAGTGGCTCCGAAGGTAAGCATTTTTCCCCTAAGAGGGGGAAATCAGACTCTTAAAAATATGAAATTCAGGAATGCACAGGAAAACCGTACCATTCCCGAATTCTTATTTTTCTATACCCCGACCTCCTTTTCTACCACTTTATTTTTTTGCTTTAGATTTCTTTTCTTTTTCAACCGCAGTCACTTTCTTTTCAGAAATAGTTGCTTTTGCAGTTTCTGTTTTTTTCACATTTCCGGTTTTCTTTACAGGCTCTGCTTTCTTCGACTTCTCCTCCCTGGCCTTTTTCTTTTCAGTGGCATCTTCTACCCTCAATATAAAATCACTCAATACATTCATGTAATTGATAAATGCCTCATAAGGAGTATCATAAGGAGTAAAATATTTATGGATAACCCCATCGGAAAACAGTTTCGTACACATGTAATAGAAATGGTCACTGGCCTGCAAACAATCAAAATCATGTAAAATGGCCGGATCTTTCAAGGCAGACACCTTGTTTCTCATCTTGTACAACTCCTCAAAAGCTTCGTTTTGCAGTTCATTTCCCAACCAGGCAGTCAGGTCACGCTCTTCATCAGCCCAGGATATCGGATAAGGCACATGCAAGGGAGCAACCGGTTGATGTTTTACCACTGCTTCATGAGGAGTCAGAAACTCATAATGGGTTGAAGAAAAGATATGTTCCGGCAGGGCTGCAATAAAATCAAAAATACCTGTACTTCCGCTCTGATGTTCTCCAAAAGTCTCATAATCCATAAACAGGTTCACGATTTCTCCATCTGCATTTTCCAACCAGGAAGCGTATTTATCGGCAGTCAGCGGCCATTGGTCCCATCCTTGATCCGAGAACCGGAAGGCAATATCATCACTCAACCGGAAATTTTTCAGCAACAATCTCAGCTTCGGATTGATGGAGTTCGTATAAATGTAATCCGGACTCTTCCATCCCAGTATATGGCGGGCACCTTCTGTCAGCATTGTTGTATATCCCATGCGGGCCACCATATCCCCGATCTTATCCGAATAAACCAATTCCGTATTGCGGAAAGTAACCGGTTTTATCCCAAACAATTCTTTCATCAGATCGGAATGACGTTTCACCTGCTTTTTAAATTCCCCTTCATCCACCAGGGATGCCAGAGAGTGGGAATAGGTCTCTGCAAGGAGTTCTACACTACCGGTAGCCACTAACTCTTTAAAACTATCTATCACTTCAGGAGCATACTGCTGAAACTGCTCAATAGCCATTCCGGAAATTGAAAAACTGACCTTAAAATTCTTTCCGTATTTCCGGATCAGATCCATCATAACCCGGTTTGCCGGTAAATAACAGCGCTCAGCAACTTTCCGGGTAATGGAACGATTGGCAAAATCGTCATAGTAGTCATTGCTCTTGCCTATATCGAAAAAATGGTATTTTCTCAAACGGACGGGCTGATGAACCTGAAAATACAAACACAATGTCTTCTTGTCCATAATATATAAATT
>CAJMQA010000160.1 GCA_905215395.1 uncultured bacterium
ATTTAAGATGGAGTTAAGTTTATTTTCCGCATATTATACTCATCCAGAAATTCAGAAATATTCCGGGAAGTCTGGGAAGTCTCCGGATTATATGAGCTGATTATCAGAATAGGACTATCCTCACGGGAATCAACTGCCCATGCATATTGTGAAAAGCCACCCACCAGCAGTACACAACATATTGCACTAACATATCTTCCTATATAAGAGAAGAGTAGAGCCATTATATAATTGATTTAGCTGACAAATATACCGAAAATTAGTTTTGGTTTCTTATTTTTTATAGTTTTGAACAAAAAATAAAAAAACATGTGTCAAATTCAGGCTTTTTCATGGGGAGAAAATCTTTTTCCGGCTTTTTTAGCTCCTGATACAACTGTACTTCAGGAATATCCGGACACCCAACAGCTCCGGCAGATCAGCAAGCAATTGAATTCAGAATACATCCTTATTTATACAGGCACGACCAAGATAAATATCAGCAGGAATGCTATTCTTCGTCTCCTTCAGATTGCGGAAATGAGTGATGCCGACTTACTTTACTCCGACTATTACAAAACGGAACAAGGACAGCCTGTTCCTCATCCCACACTGGACTATCAGAGTGGCAGTCTCCGCGATGATTTTGATTTCGGTCCCCTGATTTTATACCGTTCATCCACTTTTTCCGGGACAGTACAGCAAATGGAAGAAAACTACCGGTATGCAGCCCTTTATGATCTTAGACTAAGACTATCCGTTTCCGGTAACATCATCCATCTGCCGGAATTTTTATATTCTATAGAGGAAACAGATTTCCGGCTGTCCGGAGAAAAACAATTTGATTATGTGAATCCCCGGAACAGGATGGTGCAAATCGAAATGGAAGCCGCCTGCACCGCACATTTGAAATCTATAGGAGCCTGGCTCCCTCCTGATTTCAAGGACATCGACCTCAAGACAGAAACATTTGTCACCGAAGCCTCTGTGATCATCCCTGTCAGGAACCGGGTAAGAACCATCGCCGAAGCTGTACAGTCCGCCCTGAATCAACAAACAGATTTCCCGTTCAATGTCATTGTTGTGGATAATCACTCTGACGATGGAACCACTGAGCTTCTTCAGGAGTTATGTCTGAACTTTCCCAACCTGATTCATCACCTCCCGGAAGCACAAAATCTGGGAATCGGCGGATGCTGGACTACAGCCATAGAACTACCAAGCTGCGGGAAATTCGCCATACAACTTGACAGCGATGATCTCTACAACAGCCGCGGAGTATTGCAAACCATTGTTGATACCTTTTATCAGCAAAACTGTGCTATGGTTATCGGCAGTTACCAAATGGTAAACTTCCATCTGGAAGAAATACCGCCGGGAATTATTGACCACCGGGAATGGACTCCTGATAACGGCCGTAATAATGCTCTGCGGATCAATGGTCTGGGAGCCCCCAGGGCTTTCTATACCCCCATTTTACGCCGGATGAAATTTCCCAACGTAAGTTATGGCGAAGATTACGCCACAGTACTGGCTATTTCCCGGAATTACCGTATCGCCAGGATCTATCAGCCATTGTATTTATGCAGACGCTGGGAGGAAAACTCCGATGCAGCCCTGGATATCAACAGACTGAACAACAACAACTTTTATAAAGACAAAATCCGGACCTTTGAATTACTTTGCAGGAAAAAACAAGTATGCAACAAACAGAACTAAACCTTTTATATCAGGACCAACTGAAACACTTTGAACTAGCCGCGGAAAACTATCATAACCTTCAACAGGTAGCTTACCGGGAAATCCCTTTTGACGGATTTACGATACAGCTACAGTTCAATCCTGCACGTATCATCTCCACCAATGCCAAAGTTGATGCAGCCACCTTGAAACAACGCAGTTGTTTTCTCTGCCCAGAGCACATGCCAATGGCCCAGAAAAGTATTTCCTACAATGAACATTACAATATTTTTATTAATCCATATCCCATTTTTGCCCCTCATTTTACAATCCCAAGCTGCAATCACGAGCCTCAATTATTAGGAACACGTGTAAAAGATATGATGAACATAGCTTTCGATTTTCCGGACTATACGATATTTTACAACGGACCTTCGTGCGGAGCATCTGCTCCCGATCATTTTCATTTCCAGCTTGTCCCCAGACACCGGATGCCCCTGGAAGCAGATATCATGCAGGAAACCATGCAGGAAATCATTGTCCGCAAGGACTTTTATCATATATATAAATTAAGGAATTACTTACGGGAAACAATCATCCTGCAAGCCTCCGACCAAAAAATACTTTACAGTCTGTTTTCAGAAGTGCAGGAAATCCTCGGACAGCACATCGCTTTTGAAGAGGAACCTATGTTCAATCTTTTATGCTGGTTTGACAATTGTCAATGGATCCTATGCATTTTCCCCCGTAAAATCAGACGTCCCTGGCAATTTTTTGCTGAAGGTACGGAAAAAATCATGTTTAGTCCGGGCTGCGTAGATATGGCCGGCCTGATTATTGCGCCCCGGCGCGAAGATTTTGATAAATATTCCGCAGAATTGCTGACCGATCTGTTCGGTCAGGTCAGCATTGAGGAAGAAACCATGCAACTTATCCATCACGACCTACAAAAATTATAAACATGAGCCTATTACCACAAACCTCACCCTCCATTGAAGTCGGAATTTTATTTGCTTCGCTCATTCACTTCCGTCTGAATGGCAATTACACCAGCTCCGGGTATTTCCAAAGCTGCGAAGGGGAATTCCAGCTGGAAAAAAGAGCAGGAAAATATTGGTTGCAACATTCAGATCAGATAAAAGAGGTCAGCTTACCTCTGGTTTTCCAACCTCAGGATGCCGGCAATAGTGATTTTGAACTGACGGATGTTGTTATCGGTATCCATTTTCACTGGGAACGCAAAGAAAATCAGAGATTCAAAGGAAACCTGAAAATCATTGACGAAGGGGAACATCTGACAGCCATCAATATATTACCTTTAGAAGATTACCTGCTTAGTGTCATTTCGTCAGAAATGAGTGCCACCTCATCCCTGGAACTATTAAAGGCCCACGCCATAATCTCCAGAAGCTGGTTGCTGGCACAAAAACACAAAAGCAGAAAGGTAGAGAACCATTATCAATCCTGCCTGCAAACGGAGGATCAGTATATCCGGTGGTATGACCGTGAAGATCATGCCCATTTCGATGTCTGTGCAGACGATCATTGTCAGCGGTATCAGGGAATTACCAAGGCATACACTCCCACCGTACAGAAAGCTATCGAAGCTACCCGTGGAGAAGTTCTTTTGTACGGCAATAAAATTTGTGATGCCCGTTTTTCCAAATGCTGCGGAGGAATCAGTGAACGCTTCGAAAATACCTGGGAACCCGTAAAACATCCTTATCTGGAAACAATCATGGACTGTCCTGGTAGACCCCAACAACCTGATCTGACCCAGGAAGAGGAAGCCAGAAAATGGATATTATCCTCTCCCGAAATGTTTTGCAATACCCGTGATCAGGCAATATTATCAGAGATTCTCAACGACTACGATCAGGAAACCCGGCATTTTTTCCGTTGGCAACAAACTTATACTACAGAGGAACTGTCCAATCTTGTGCAACGTAAACTTCAGCTTAATCTGGGCACAATCACCGACATCATCCCCCTGGAAAGGGGAGTATCGGGCAGACTTATCCGGATTAAAATCTGTGGAACCCGGAAAGATATGATTATCGGCAAAGAACTGCTTATCCGTAAAGCATTCTCAGAATCTCATCTTTACAGTTCGGCTTTTATAGTAGAAAAAGGTCAGGGGACCTTCACTTTCTACGGAGCAGGCTGGGGACATGGTGTAGGTCTTTGTCAAATCGGCGCCGCAGTGATGGGAGTCAGGGGATATAGTTATCAGGAGATTCTCCATCATTATTTCAGCGGTTGTTCAATTTCAAAAATTTACTAAAATGTTTTCAACCAGCCAACACCACCACTCCTCCTGGTCCTGGATTCCAACTCTCTATTTTGCACAGGGCTTACCCTATGTCATAGTGATGACAACAGCTGTCATCATGTTCAAACGCATGGGAATTTCAAACACCGATATTGCACTTTATACTAGCTGGCTATATTTACCCTGGGTCATTAAACCTCTCTGGAGTCCGGTTGTAGAGCTGTTCAAAACCAAACGCTGGTGGATTATAGTCATGCAAATCATCATCGGAGCAGGCTTGGCCGGAATAGCATTGACAATCAACGGCCCCCTGGCCTTTCGTTATAGTCTGGCCTTTATGTGGTTGCTGGCATTCAGTTCAGCCACCCACGACATTGCTGCTGACGGTTTTTATATGCTGGCTTTGGATGAAAAAAAACAGGCATATTTTGTAGGTATCCGGAATACTTTTTACCGTCTGGCTGTCATTGCAGGCCAGGGAATACTGGTCATGATAGCAGGGATACTGGAACAGCACTTTCTGACTAAAATGCCTGAACCAGTAGCTATACCACAGGCATGGTCCATTAGTTTCTACATCCTGAGCGTCATTTTCTGTTTATTATTCATGTACCATCACTTCATTCTACCCCGGCCGGCAAGCGACCAGGTTCACCTATCACAGGCTCAGGGTGACATAAAAAACATTTTCCGGCAATTTATCGGTACCTTTTCAGACTTCTTCAGAAAACCGCATATTATTCCGGCTCTGAGTTACATTCTTTTGTATCGTTTTGCCGAATCCCAGCTTGTAAAAATAGCCTCCCCATTTTTATTGGATCATCCTTCTACCGGAGGACTTGGGCTATCTACTTCCGAAGTTGGATTCATATACGGGACAATTGGTGTGATAGCCTTGACTACAGGAGGCATATTGGGTGGCATCCTGATGGCCAGAAAAGGCCTTTCCTCCTGTTTATGGTGGATGACCATCGCTATGAATTTACCCAATCTGGTTTACATTTACCTCTCTGTCTGCCAACCCCGCAATATATTCCTGATTTCTGGTAGTGTGACCATAGAGCAATTCGGCTACGGACTCGGATTCACCTCTCTGACTTATTTTATGATGCTGTTCAGTGCAGGAAAATATCAAACAGCCCATTACGCCATCTGTACAGGATTCATGGCTGCAGGAATGATGCTTCCCGGCATGTTCTCCGGATGGATTCAGGAACAAATCGGCTACCAGAACTTTTTTATCTGGGTCATGCTTTGTACCATCCCGAGCTTCTGGACAACACAGGTAATCCAAAATATTACCCGATAATCATACCCACAACAGTAGCAGACAACAGAGATGCCAATGTTCCGGCCAGCAAAGCCCTCATTCCAAATGCTGCCAATAAAGGTTTATTTTTAGGGGTTAACCCACCGATACCGCCTATCTGAATACCTATAGAAGCAAAATTGGCAAAACCACAGAGGAAATAAGTACACATGATAACGGATTTCATCTGGGCAAAAGCACCTGCCGTTTTCAAACTTGCTAAATCTACATAAGCTATAAATTCCGTCATAATCACTTTCTGTCCCAAAAGACTACCGGCATATACCATATCCTGCGGAGAAATACCTATCAGCCACATCAAAGGAGAAATTGCATACCCCAGAATAAACTGCAGGTTCAGCTCTGTATTCCTCCCGTCTGTAATTTGTGCAACCCACTCGTTAATGCCAGTTAAATGACCGAATTTCGTAAACAGATAATTGGCAAAAGCAATAAAAGCCACAAAAACCAACAACATTCCGGCTACGTTAACAGCCAGTTTCACTCCTTCAGAAGCTCCGTTTGAAATGGCATCCAGTATATTCTTTCCCACCTTATTCTTTGAAATCTGGATGTCATTATTCACCTTCCGGGTCTGAGGAACCAGGATTTTAGCAAAAACAACTGCACCCGGCGCAGCCATAACAGAAGCAGCCAGCAAATGTTTGGCAAAAATCAAACGCTGTACAGGATCTTCTCCCCCCAGAAAACTAATGTAAGCAGCCAATACCCCACCGGCAATGGTCGCCATTCCTCCCGTCATTACAAGGAAAATCTCAGAAGGACTCATATCGTCCAGATACTCCTTTATCATCAAGGGTGCTTCCGTCTGTCCCAGAAAAATATTTCCGGCCACAGACAATGATTCCATTCCGGAAATATTCATCAGCTTGGTCATCCCCCAGGCAAGCGCATATACCACCTTCTGAATAATCCCGAGATAAAACAACAGGGAAGTCAATGCAGAAAAAAAGATGATAGTAGGCAACACCTGAAAAGCAAAAATATAACCTGCTTTGGTCGTATCCATCAGATCCCCCAGCAGAAATACACTCCCGGCCCTCGTAAAATCCAGAATCGTAATAAATATCTTACCAAAAAATTCAAATATAGCCTGTACAAACGGTACATATAAAATCCCGACAGCCAACACCAATTGTATGACCAACCCGATTCCCACCACCTTCCAGGAAATGGCCTTTCTGTCTTTGCTAAATACCCAGGCGATTGCCAGCAAAGAAAAAATTCCTAATAATCCCCGGCAAACCGACATCAACGAAATATGACTTTCGATATTAGCAGCCGACTGTACTCCTCCTCCCTGCTGAGCCAGCACCGGAACTGTCAATAACACCATAAAAACAGTCCATAAGAAACACACTTTTTTTAACGCACTATTCATAAATTATCCTTTATAAATCTATAAAATCACACAAAACCGTTTCGACCTGCAATTTAACCTTAAAAATCAATTCTACCGATTTTAAACAAAACTTTTTTGTTTCCTCTTTTAAAATTATCATTACAATTTTATACATTGCCACGTTTTTTAAGGATTCACAAATATCAAACTTATAATGAAACGACTCACGACACTTTTTTGGAGCACCTTTTTTTTAGCAGGCGTTCTATTGTCTTGTAACAGCAAACCTGAAAAAGTCACACTTACGATTTTTTGTACTACGGATGTACATGGCAGTATCTTCGATTATGACCTGAAAAAAGACGAACCGGCACAGCATAGCCTTGCAGGGGTCGCCGGTTACCTGAAAGAGGAAAAAACACAAAGAGACAAAGATTATATATTATTGGACGGAGGTGATATTCTGCAAGGCCAGCCTTCGAACTATTATTTCAATTTTATAGACACGGTTCAAACCAATATCAGTGCCCGGATTATGAATTATATGGGGTACGATGCTGCTGCTGTCGGGAACCACGATATTGAAGCCGGCCACAAAGTTTACGACAAAGTGGTAAAAGAATTCCAATTTCCCTGGCTGGCTGCCAACGCTTTGAACGTACAAACCGGACAACCTTACTTCAAACCTTACACAATCTTATACCGGAAAGGTCTGAAAATAGCAGTATTGGGACTAATCACACCCGGCATTCCCAAATGGCTTCCCAACAATCTATGGTCGGGACTGGAATTTGCAGACATGATCGGGACTGCCCAAAAATGGATTCCGCTGATCCGCGAAAAAGAGCAACCGGATCTGGTCATAGGCCTGTTCCACTCCGGCTTTAATTACAACCATGCCGGCGAAAATAAGAATACCCCCCGGAATGAAAATGCTACCCAGCTGGTAGCACAACAGGTAGATGGTTTTGATATTATCATATCCGGACATGATCACCTCGAAAAAGTAGAAGAAATCACAAACGACGCAGGACACAAGGTTCTGCTCGTAGACCCCAGATCACACGCCCGTGCCCTGGGAAAAATAACGGTAAATCTTACCCGGGAAGGTAAACATTATGCCAAAGAATACAAAGCCAGCCTGATTGATCCGGCACAAATTCCACGTGATTCAGTCTATATCCAAACTTTCACACCTGCACTGGAAGAGGTAAAAGCTTATATCAACACCCGGATCGGCATATTCACCGAAGAATTATCCGGGCGGGAAGGATTGTTCGGACCATCGGCATTCACCGATTTTATTCATAATGCCCAATTACAAACAACCGGAGCAGACATTTCTTTCAGTACTGTCCTCCAAATGGATGCCAAAATCGACAAAGGGGACATCACAATCCGGGACATGTTCAATCTTTATAAATATGAAAACGGTCTATACATGATAAAACTTAAAGGCGAAGAGATAGACAAGTACCTGGAATATGCCTATGCCCTCCAATACAATACCATGAAATCA
>CAJMQA010000161.1 GCA_905215395.1 uncultured bacterium
GCAGAAGAGGCTAAGAAATTGCAGAAGAAAATTTCCCGGAACCAGTTTAATTTCAACGATTTCCTGAGCCAGATCCAGCAGATCAAAAAAATGGGTAATATCAAAGACCTGGCTTCTATGATCCCCGGTGTGGGAAAAGCCTTAAAAGATGTTGATATCGATGATGATGCCTTTAAAGGTGTGGAAGCTATTATTCACTCCATGACTCCTGCTGAACGTGAAGATCCTGCTCTGATTAACGGTTCACGCCGGAAACGTATTGCTGATGGTAGTGGTACTACCGTACAGGATGTGAACCGCCTGCTGAAACAATTTGAAGAATCCAAAAAGATGATGAAAATGTTGTCCGGAGGTGGGAAACTGATGCGGAAGATGCCCGGAATGAGACGTTAAACCAGAAAAATGAATATATGGAGTTAATTGATGGAAAAAAAATTGCGGCTCAGGTAAAGCAGGAGCTGGCAGATGAAGTGAATCGGTTAAAAGCTACCGGAGCCAGAGCTCCGCATTTGGTAGCAGTATTGATTGGTAATGACCCGGCTAGTGAGACCTATGTGGCCAGTAAAGTGAAAGCTTGCCAGGAAGTTGGCTTCAAGAGTACCGAAATGAGATATTCTGCTGATATTACCGAAGAACAGGTATTGACCATCGTGGATAAACTCAATCAGGACCCGGAGGTAGACGGTTACATTGTCCAGTTGCCGTTGCCATCCCATATTTCTGAACAAAAGGTTCTGATGGCGATCGATCCTGATAAGGATGTGGATGGCTTTCATCCCTGTAATGTCGGGAAAATGGTTACCGGCCTACCGGCCTATCTTCCTGCAACTCCGGCTGGTATTATCGAATTGCTGAGACGCTATGAGATTCCGACTCAGGGAAAACATTGTGTTGTGATCGGACGGAGTAATATTGTAGGAACACCTATGGCTGTACTAATGTCACGCAAAGATAAATATGCCGATTGCACAGTAACTCTTTGTCATAGCCGTACACAGAATATAAAAGAGATAACTTTACAGGCAGATATCCTGATTGTGGCTCTGGGAAAACCTCTTTTCCTGACGGCCGACATGGTAAAGGAAGGAGCAGTCGTTGTGGATGTAGGAATACACCGGGTCGTGTCGGAAAAAACAAAATCGGGCTTCCGTCTGGTCGGAGATGTGGATTTTGAGAACGTAGCTCCGAAATGTTCTTATATCACTCCGGTTCCGGGGGGGGTCGGACCGATGACCATTGTATCCTTATTGCAGAATACACTGAAAGCTTGTAAACATCTGGTTTAACAATCGCTTATGGTGCTGAATTATATCTGGATTTTCTTTTTTGGGGCAGCTTTCCTGGTGGCTCTGTTCCGTCTTGTGTTTGAGGGGGATACAGAGGTTTTCAGTGCAATGATAAAATCGACATTTGACATGTCGAAAACCGGGTTCGAGATCTCTTTGGGATTGACAGGGGTACTGACGCTCTGGATGGGGATCATGAAGATAGGCGAGCGTGGGGGGGCTGTTGGGGTCATGTCTCGCGTCATTCAGCCTTTTTTCCGCCGCTTGTTTCCGGAGTTGCCGAAGGATAGTCCGGCCCATGGCTCTATCATGATGAACCTGGCAGCAAATATGCTGGGACTCGACAATGCAGCTACTCCGATGGGGCTGAAAGCTATGCAGCAGATGCAGGAGGTGAACCCGGATAAACAAGCGGCTTCGAATGCCCAGATTATGTTCCTGGTTCTGAATACTTCCGGCCTGACAATCGTACCTGTATCGATTATGGTCTATAGGGCGCAACTGGGAGCTGCTAATCCGACTGATATTTTCATTCCGATATTGATTGCGACCTATTTTTCAACTCTTGCCGGTTTGATAGCTGTTTCCATCTATCAGAAAATCAATCTCTGGGATAGAGTCATTTTGGCTTATCTGGGGGGTATATCCTTGGTGATAGGAGGAGTGATCTGGTATTTCTCTTCCCTGGACAGGGAAGCTCTGACACTGGCTTCCAATCTGGCCAGTAATCTCATTTTGTTCGGAATCATCATTTCTTTTATCGGCATGGCTGCCTGGAAGCGGATAAATGTATACAATGCTTTTATTGACGGAGCCAAGGGTGGTTTTGCCACGGCTATAAAAATTATTCCTTACCTGATTGCTATTCTGGTGGGAATCGGAGTATTCCGCGCCTCGGGTGCCATGGATATCCTGATGTCCGGAATTGAACGGATGGTTGTAGGGCTTGGGTTTGATGCCGGGTGGGTGAATGCTTTGCCGACGGCTTTGATGAAACCTTTGAGTGGCAGCGGTGCCCGGGGGATGATGGTGGATACCATGACCACCTTCGGGGCAGATTCGTTTGCCGGCCGTCTGGCTTCGACTTTTCAGGGAGCAACGGATACTACCTTTTATATCATTGCTGTTTATTTCGGATCGGTAGGTATTAAAAATACCCGTTACGCTATTCCTTGCGGGCTTATTGCCGATTTGGCCGGTGTTATTGCTGCCATTGTGGTTGCTTATCTGTTTTTCGCATAAATGGAAAAGGTCGTCGTTGGTCTGAGCGGAGGTATTGATAGTTTTGTGACTGCTTTGTTGTTGCAGCAGCAGGGGTACGAAGTGATCGGTGTGAATCTGAGCCTGTGGGGAGAAAATGAACTATCGGAGGTTGAGCATCTGTGCGAAAAGCTGAACATACCTTTACTTTGTAAAGATGGGCATGAATTATTTACAAAAGCTGTTGTTCAGCCTTTTATGAAAGCTTATCTGAATGGATTTACCCCAAGTCCCTGTTGTACCTGCAATCGCTATGTCAAATGGAAATTATTGCAGGAGGTCGCCGATGAACAGCAGGCAAAGCATATCGCAACAGGTCATTATGTACGAATTTGCTGCATCTCAGAAAAATATTATATCCGTCAGGGGGTAGATTCCAGTAAAGACCAGTCTTATTTTTTATGGGGAGTTCCTCAGGATATATTAAGCCGGGCATTGACACCTCTGGGCAGTTATACTAAAGCAGAAGTCAGGGCCTGGGCTGTCCGGAATGGATATGCGCGGATGGTGGCAAGAAGAGAAAGTATGGGGATATGCTTTTTACAAGGGAGTGATTACCGTGATTTTATTTTACAATATACCGGAAGCCCCCAAACCCGGGGAGAAATTGTAGACAGGGCCGGGAATCTGATAGGGGAACATTCCGGTTTACTGAATTATACGGTCGGGCAAAAAAGGGGGATGCCTGTTGTTGGCGGACAATCGTTGTATGTAGCAGCAATGGACGCTGAGCATAACAGGATCGTGGGGGATGTGAAGGCTGGTCTGTATTCAGATACCCTTTGGGTGGAACAGGCCGAAGCAGCCGATTGGCAGGATTTGGATGCAAGCGATGTGAAAGTCAGAGTCCGGGGACTGGGATTGAATCCACAGGGATTTGTCAGAATTGAAAAATTACCGGACAACAACTTGCTGGTGCAACTGAGCGATCCGGCCTGGGCAGTTGCTCCCGGACAACCGGTGACATTTTACAGGGGAGATGTTGTAGTAGGAGGTGGATGGCTGAAAGCAGGAAAAATCAAATAAAGCTACAATTAAATAGGTCATCTCAGCGTTCCGGAGTTTATTGTCTTCTGAACGGGTTCCCGTCTGCGGTTTTGTATGTCCCCCGTTCACTGACCTCCTATACTCACACACGGGGCTCTCCCACGAGACGTCGGCCGGACGTTCCGGAAGACGGACAAAATACGCAGCCTGCCACCATGTTCTTCAGACAATAAACTCCTTCACTGCCAGACTCTGATCATCCTTTAAAGTTTCACTGCCGGACAAAAGAATTCTACAAAAAATATTGGAACTGTTGCAGGTTTCGGAAAATTTCCTTTCCTTTGCAGCACCGAAAAATACGGGAGTAGCTCAGTCGGTAGAGCACTGGTCTCCAAAACCAGGTGTCGGGAGTTCGAGCCTCTCCTCCCGTGCAAAAAAAGCGGGTTTCTTGCAAAAAGACTCGTTTTTTTGTTTGTACTTAACTGTAAGCTATGAGATTGGTATACAGAGAGAATAACCTGACGGACCTTGACGGAAAATTGCTGAGAAATGGAAGCAGGGCTATTTGACGATGGAACTGATTTTTCGGGAAGCAGTATAAGGAAGGCGGGAAATTTCTGTCGAGCTAACAACTTCGTTAGTGTTTTTGTCGGATTTACGTTGGGATTCATAATTCGCAAACAAGCAGAGTATAGCGGAACAAATCGCTGCAAACAGCAGATCTTCGAAATTTTTCTGAGTTTTTTTCCCAGCCATAAGATTCTGATTTATACTTTTTTATTAGATGCGAAATTTATAATATGGTTGCGTGAAAAACAAATCATTTTCAAATTTTAATATATTATTGCAGTTTTGGCTGAAATATGTGAGGAATAATTAATTTTGTGTGATATATTCTTAAAAAATGTAAGAAGAAATAGAACGGTCATGAATGAGATGCTTGCTTTTGGTTTATTGTGCTTCACTTCTTTTTTTACTTTGATCAACCCTTTGGGAGCCATGCCGGTCTTTATGACCATGACGATGGAGTTAGGCGAAGAGCAACGGAAGAAAGTGGCTCGGAAGGCTTCTCTGGTCTCCTTTCTGATTATGATCATGTTTGCTATTTCCGGGGATTTCCTCTTCCGTTTCTTTGGGATTTCAATCGATAGTCTGCGGATTGTCGGAGGAATTATTTTCCTGATTATGGGAATGGATATGTTACAAGCCAGACTGGTGAAAATCAAAGTAAAAGAATCAGAGGTAAAGAGCTATGTCAATGATATTTCGATCACTCCCTTATCCATCCCTATGTTGTGCGGGCCGGGTGCTATTACCAATGCGATTGTTATGTGGAACAGGGCCGGGAATTGGGAAATGAAAGGTATTATGATATTCGCCGTGGCAGCGGTAATTACTTTGGTATATCTGATTTTAAGAAGTTCGTCGAAAATTATCAGGTTGTTGGGTGAAACCGGAAACAATGTTATGATGCGGCTGATGGGACTGATTGTGATGGTGATTGCTGTAGAATTTTTCTTCAGTGGTTTGAAGCCGATAGTCATAGATATCTTAGAAACCGTTTTAAAATAATCCGAACAATTTCAGGGCGACTATCACGAGTGTTGCCAATAAGATGTAACGAATATATTTGGCTCCCCATTTCACACTGAGCCGGGTACCGACCCAAGCGCCGAGCATATTGCCGCAGGAAAGGATAAGACCGGTTTTCCAGTCTACCAGGTCGTACCAGATAAAAATACCGAGAGCGATAAAAGTGTAGAAAAGAATGAGGAATACTTTCATGGCATTGGCTTTTAAAAGGTCGTATCCGCACCCCAGGACCAGGCCTGCCAGCATAAAGAAACCGACACCAATTTGAATAAAACCACCGTAAAAACCGATTCCGAAAAAAATAAGGAAGCGTAGCCATGGATTTTTAGCTTTTGCCTTTTCTGCATTTGCCTTTACCCACCTGTTCGGATCCAGGAGAATCATGAAAAACAGAATGATGAGCAAGCCTCCGATGACTTTTTTCAACACATCTTCCTGAATGTCGACAGCCGTAAAAGCGCCGGCAATGCTTCCTAGAAGCGTAGGGAGTAAAAGCTTATAATCAGTTTTAAAATCCAGTATGCCTTTTTGTTTGAAGGTGGCTGTGGAAACAATATTTTGCAATAAGATGGCTACCCGGTTTGTGGCGTTGGCCATATTGGCCGGTAATCCGAGAAAAATCAGGAAAGGAACCACCAACATAGAACCTCCCCCGGCAAACATATTGATTATACCGGAGAAAAATCCCAACAAAACCAGATACAATATATTCATCGAAGACATGGAACAAAGATAAAGCAAAACCGGAAGATTTAATCAAATTACCGGAAAAAGGAGTATATTTGATCGGTTAAAGATCAGAAAGAACTTTTCATGGACTTGCGTATTACAGATGAAGATGCTTTTATCCGTCGGCTAAATGATGGGGATGTGCAGGCATTTGAACTTATTTTTCATAAGTATTATGCCTCTTTGTGTTTTTTTGCCGGTAAATTTGTAAAAGATGAGGAAGCTGCTAAAGATGTGGTTCAGGAGGTTTTTATCCGTTTTTACGAAAAAGAGGTAAATTTCCCCAATCTACTCGCCCTGAAATCTTTCCTGTTTAGCTGTGTCCAGAATAAGGCCCTGAATTATCTGGAAAAAATCAATATCCGGACGGCGATACGGCAAAAACTGGAACAACCCGAAAGTGAAGAGCAGGAATATTTTTACCATCAGGTTGAAGCAGAAATTTTCGAGCAGATTTTTTCGACGATTGAAGAACTTCCGTCGGAATGCCGCCGGATTTTTAAAATGAGTTATATTGAACATCTGGATATTTCTGAAATTATGAGGCAACTGAATATTGCCGAATCTACCGTTAAAACACAGCGCCAGCGAGCGAAAAAATTCCTGCGGGAACGTCTTCAGCACCTTTATCCTTTGGTTGTACTTTTGTTTTTTTGAAAAAAATTATTTTTTTCTTGTCATCCTTTTGCTTTCCTTATCGGTTCTAGAGATAAAATAAAAAAATGACATCAAAGAAATATACTCCTCAGGAAATTGCCCGTCTGATCCTGGCTTGCCGCCAGAATCAGGCTGAAGCAGAACAATGGGAAAAATTACAGGAATGGCTCGAAGAGTGTGAAGAGAACCGGCGGTTTTATGATTCCCTGAAATCCCGGACTTATCGGGAGGCCGGACTAAAAGAATATCTGCATTATGATTCCCGCCAGGACTGGAAGCAGGTGAAAGAAAAGATTTCTCCCCGGAAACGGATGCGAATCCTGAAGATATTACCTTATGCTGCAATGATTACCTTAATTGTGGGAATCGGAATCATTGCTCTTTATAATAAATCACATCAGTCCCAACCTTTATTGGTTGAAAAGCAAGAGATCGCCCCCGGTTCTTCCAGGGCTCAGCTGATTCTGGCCAATGGCCAAAGGATTGAACTGGAAGCTGCCGGTGATACCCTTTGCCGGGAAATCGACGGTCAGACTTTTGTCAATGACGGTAAACAGCTGGCCTACGAATCCGGAGAGAGGGTTCAAATGGCGCAGATACATACATTGAAAATCCCGAGAGGGGGGGAATATAAAGTTATTCTGGCCGATGGAACAAAAGTTTGGTTGAATGCAGAATCAGAGCTGAATTATCCGGATGCTTTCACCCAGGATGTCCGGAAGGTTACGTTGTCCGGTGAAGCTTATTTTGAGGTGGTAAAAGATACGGCTCGTCCCTTTTATGTCAAGGTGGGGGATATGGAAGTGAAGGTGCTGGGAACCTCTTTCAATATATCGGCTTATCCGGGTTGCAAGCGGCAGACAACCCTGGTGGAAGGACGGGTGGCTGTTGGTCTGAAACAACAGCATGTGGTCATTACTCCCGGTCAGCAAGTGACCGAAACTCCCGAAGGATTGAAAATCAGCCGGGTGAATGTTGGGAACTATGTTGCCTGGAAGGAAAGACGTTTTGTCTATGAAGATAAACTGCTGGAAGAAGTATTGGAGGATTTACAGCGTTGGTATGATGTGGAAGTGTTTATTGCCAATGATGGAATCCGGGATCTTCACCTGACAGCTAATCTTCCGAAATATGAGAATATGGAAAAGGTGCTGGAAATTGTAGAATATGCAGCTTGCGTAAAATTTGAGGTGAAGGGCAGGACAGTCGTTGTACGCCTTGATAAATAAGAGAAACAGGAAAGTGCGTCAACACTTTCCTGCTACTAACAGATAACGCCCTTTGGAGGAGGGCAATTATAAACTATTAATTCACTACAAATCTATGAAAAAAAATTGTGAATCCGATGTCGGAAAAATTTCCGGCTGGGTGAAAAAAATCTGGCTGACTATGAAATTATTAATTTGTATCCTGGTGATGGGACTTTCTTCTGTGTATGGAAGTGTGTTTTCACAGGTCAAAGTGAGTATTTCAGTAAATGATGCTTCTTTGCAGGAGGTCTTTGAAGAGTTGACTCTGCTTACAGGTTACCATTTTGTATACAGCAGTGATATGTTGCAGCATGCTGGACGGATTAGTGTGG
>CAJMQA010000162.1 GCA_905215395.1 uncultured bacterium
GTCCATGACCCTGGTGGAATGGAAAAGATGATGCATGTTTCAGTTCCTGAGGCTTTGGTGGGTCGTGATACTTCGTCCTGTTGTTTCTCCGGTATTTCTGGGGTTGAGAAATATGATGCGATTGCCGTAGGTCCTGCTATCGGACAAGCCCCGGAAACGGTTAAAGCCCTGACAGATTTATTACATAAATGGAGAGGAGTGACTATACTGGATGCAGATGCTCTGAATATCTTAGCTGAACACCGGGAATTGTTAGAGCTATTACATGACAATTGTATTTTGACTCCTCATATGAAAGAATTTGAAAGATTAGCAGGAAAAAGTGGAAATGATTTTGAGAGATTAAATAAATTAAGCATTTTTGCACAGCAGTTTCATGTGCACATTGTATTGAAAGGTGCATATTCTGTCATAGCAACTCCGGATGGTAAACTTTTTTTCAATATGAGTGGAAATCCTGGAATGGCCAAAGGAGGGGCAGGCGATGTATTGACAGGAGTATTGCTGGCTTTAGCTGCCAATCGCTTAAGTTTGACAGAATTGGTAGGTATCGGTGTGTTTGCTCATGGTTTGGCGGGTGATATTCTGGCCGGGGAATACGGACAAAGGGGTGTTTCTGCCGGAATGATTGCGGAAGGGATGGGAAAAGCCTGGCAAAAATTGGAATTTTAAACATAAAATATCAGACAAAAAATGAAGAACATTTTGGTCATGTTATTGGTGGTGGCAAGCAGTTTGGCTGCCGGCGCACAAAAGAAAAAAGAATTGACTACTTTGGTGAATGTGAATTATTGCTTGCCTAAAGTAACTTATAATGTTGAAGTAATATTGGAATGTGAATCTTATATTCCAGGTCCTTACCGGAATAGTGCGGAGAAAGAATTAGGAATGAGACCCGAGATTACGGAAGCTTTTCAACGATGGTCGGTAAAAGAAGTGGATGTGAAACCACAATATCTGCCGGATGAGAAAGCTGTATATTCTGTTTCTGCCTCCGGGGATTATTCTCCTTTGCTGCTGAGTCTGAGTGCTGAAGGTTTTCTGGCCGGAGTCTCTGCCGGACAGGGAGGTGTTTTTGATGAAAATGCTGATTTTACTTATCTTGCAGATGACCGGATGCCAAAAGAGGTGATCAATATTATGAAACTGAATACCTATAATCACCTGAAAGAGGTTTTGGATACCAATTATACTTTTCAGGAAATTGATGGTGTCATGAAGAAGATATGGGATCCTATTGTCCGTTATGTACCGAAGACAGAGGCTGACAATATCAAAGAGGCTGTAAGTGAAATATACAGAATACGTTCTGAGAGGGTAAAATTGCTCAGTGCAGATAATAGTGTTCCGGATGGAAAGTCTTTGGAAATTATACTAAAAGAGTTTGACCGGATGGAAAAGAATTACCTGAGTCTTTTCATGGGAAAGAAGGTTGTTCATGAAGTGAAAAGGATTATTCAATGTACTCCTCAAAAAGCCGGAGAAGCTGTTGTGGCTTTCCGTTTTTCGGAGCAGGAAGGTATTACGGATGTAAAAAATGTGGCAGGACAAGTCTACATGTTAAAAGTGGATGATGTTGTGGTTCCGGCTTCTGTCCCGGTGGCCGGGGAAACGACAGGTTCGGCAATCTATTACCGGGTGCCTGCGGTTGGGGAACTGAAATTATTGAAGGGAAAAGAGGAGGTGATCAGTTTCCGGACGATTGTGCCTCAATTGGGAGAAGTGAAAAAAATCCCGGTAGATGTGATTACAAATGAAGGACTGCTACTGGAGTTTTATCCGCAGTATGGGGCCTTAAAGAGTATAAGAAGAAAATAGTATTCGGATTATAATGTCTAGGTGGAGTAATTGGTATGTAAGTTTTCTGAGTTGGCGTGTACGTCACATTAAAGAGAGGAACTTTATAATTATTCTGAGCTTGCTGGTGGGGATCATCACCGGACTGGCCGGAGTATTTCTGAAGAACTCTGTGCATTATACCCATCAGTTTCTGACAGAACGGCTTCAGATAGACAGTGGTAGTTTGTTGTTTTTTATATTTCCTTTTATTGGTATTTGGCTGACTTCTTTATTTGTACGTTATTTTGTACGGGAGGACATCAGTCATGGAGTTACCAAGGTCTTGTATGCGATTTCCCGGAGGAACAGTATAATCAAACCTCACAATAATTACTCCTCTATGGTAGCGAGTACTATTACGATCGGTTTTGGCGGATCTGTCGGAACGGAAGCGACGATTGTCCTTACAGGAGCTTCTATAGGGTCTAATCTGGCACGTTTTTTTCATATGAATTATAAGGTAATGACGCTAATGATCGGATGTGGGGCAGCGGGGGCTATTGCCGGGATTTTTAAAGCTCCTATTGCCGGGATAGTCTTTACGCTGGAAGTGCTGATGCTGGATTTGACAATGGCTTCTTTGGTACCCTTGATGATTTCTGCTATTTCTTCGTACGTTATTGTGTATTTTTTGATGGGTGAAGGGGTAGTGTTGGAGTTTGTCATACATGAGCATTTTGCCCTTGCCAATGTTCCTTATTATATCATATTGGGAGTGTTTTGTGGATTGGTATCGGTCTATTTTATCCGGACCAATCTTCGGATAGAGAAGTTTATTACCGGCATCAAGAATCAGTTCAGGCGTATTTTGGTCGGTGGAGCCCTTTTGGGTTTGCTGATCTATATCTTTCCGCCGTTATATGGCGAAGGTTATGTTTCTCTGGAAGCTCTGCTGAATAACAATGCTGACACTCTTTTGAATAATACTTATTTCTTTGATTTCAGAAATTACGCCTTTGTAGTGGTGATTTATGTGGTGGGTTTGGTATTTATTAAAGTGGTAGCAACTGCTTTGACGAATGGTAGTGGTGGTGTTGGAGGGGTTTTTGCCCCGAGTTTGTTTACAGGTGGTGTAACCGGCTTCCTGATTGCCAGCCTGATCAATATGACCGGTGTTATTTCTGTTCCGGTGAGTTATTTTGTATTGGCAGGAATGGCAGGAGTGATGTCAGGAGTGATGAATTCTCCTTTGACCGCCATGTTCCTGATTGCTGAGATTACCAGTGGATATAGTTTGCTTGTGCCACTGATGATCACTTCTGTGACAGCTCACCTGACGGGAAGAGGGATGGAGCCTTATTCGATATATGCCCGGCGTTTGGCCTTGAAAGGTGATTTGATTACACACAATAAAGATAAGGCGGTGCTGACTCTGATGAAGCTGAATAAGGTGATAGAAACAGATCTGAAGACGATATCAGTGGATGCTACTTTAGGGGATTTGGTGAAAAAAGTTTCCCGTTCCAGTCGGAATATATTCCCGGTAATCGATGAAAACGATTCCTTACTGGGTATTGTATTGCTGGACGACATTCGTAAGATCATGTTTAATCAGGATCTTTATAATAATACTTTTGTCCGGGATTTTATGACTACTCCGCCAACAGTTGTGGATGTGACGGATCCTATGGAAGTAGTGATGAAAAAATTTGAAGATACCGGGGCCTGGAATTTACCTGTGATTGAAGACGGAAAATATATTGGTTTTGTTTCAAAAGCAAAGATTTTTAATACTTATAGACGTGTCTTACAGCACTTCTCGGATGAGTAAGTAATTATAGTCTTGTCAACATTTCCGGAAAATGAATTCCTTTGGAATTTCCGGAGAGAGTAAGTTTTGAAAACATAAAATTGAATATTGAAAATAGGATATAACAATTGTAAGGAATGTTTTACACATGTAACCTTCTGATTATATTCTGCGTTGTAAAAACAGAAATTCTGAGATAGTGAGAGTATTATTTTATGAATAATTTTCTTGTTTATTTCCAGAAAAACTTTACTTTTGCGGAAATTTTAGGGAAACGATAAAAAAATATATAGCTATGTATTGGACACTAGAACTTGCTTCAAAATTAGAAGATGCACCTTGGCCAGCATCCAAGGATGAATTAATCGACTATGCAATTCGTTCAGGGGCACCGATGGAAGTGATTGAAAATCTGCAGGATATTGAAGACGATGAAGAAATATTCGAAAGCATAGAAGATATTTGGCCGGATTATCCAAGTAAAGATGATTTCTTTTTCAACGAGGACGAGTATTGAAAAAATGTGTGATTGACCGCATAGAAACAATTTCTTATGAATAAAGCCACTGTTACCGGTGGCTTTATTATTTTTGTCTGACTATGGGGAGCAGCTCATTCCCTCTGTTTCTGTATTATCGTCTGCAGATTTCTGCATAGTTGCAATTCCTGCATTTTTTGTCGTTGGAGGTCTGGCAAAAAGGCTGTGCAGGAGAGAATAACCCTTGCAGGAGATGCCTGAGGGAATCTGTAAAGGTATTTTCGAAATTCCTGAAATTGCAGATATAATCTTTGTCGCATTTCAGATGGAAGTTGTAGTTTTTTCCAAAGAGCAGTTTTGTACTGTAGATTCCGGGAATCAGCGGGGTGTCCGAAGGGTGGACATGATCGTACATCAGGCAATATAGCATGGTTTGAAACGCAGCTTTATTCCGGGTCGGATTTTCGGAGTCAAACACGGACTCTATGGTTTTGAAATTTGTATTGTCGGCTCCGGTTTTATAGTCTATAATCCTTATCCCTTCTCTGTCCTGGTCCACCCGGTCGATGTATCCGCCGACGTATACCTGTAATGGCTGTTGCTCTGTTTCTATACGGACAGGAACGTAAAAACGGCTCTCCATGGCCAGAATACGGAAAGGGCAAACCTGCTTATCGTAAGTAAACATTTCCCGCAGGTATTTTTTGATGACGTTGAGAATTAACTCGTTGCTGCCACTGTCGATCAGACGGGATATTTTGGCATCGTAAACTTTCAGGTATGATTGTAGGATATGTTCTTCTATCAGTTTATCATTCCGGAGTAAGCTGTCGATGGCTTCAACCGTTATCCATGGATCGGTGATGGTGGCATATAATGATTGTGAGCATTCGTGGAAAATATTTCCTAACAAACGATGGTCCAGCTCTTCTGCAATTTCTTCTTTCTCTTCAATACCGGCAATGTATTTGAAATAAAAACGTAAGGGGCATTCCAGGTAGGTGTTCAGGGCTGAAGGAGAAATGGTTTTCTCCGGAGACTGAGTATATTCATACAAAATCTGCATGATCTCTTCATTCTTTTCGATACGGATGACCTGCGGATTTTGGGTAGAAATACGGTTCTGAAAGTTGCTTTCCCGGATCTTTAATCCGGATTCATATTTGATCTGGTATAGAAAACGGCTCATTTCCCCTCCGTTCATGCCTTTGATTCCGGAAACATATAAGATACGGATTTTTTGAGAACGCTGTAGTAGGCGGTAAAAATAATAAGCGAATACTGCGTCCTGATGTTCCGGGGTTGGCAAGCGGAAACCGAGGCGTAGATTGTAAGGAATAAAAGAAGAAGGAAGGGTGGTTTTGGGCAGAACTCCTTCGTTGGCCGACAGCACGATCAGATTTTTAAAGTCTAGCATACGGGTTTCCATGAGTCCCATGAGTTGTAATCCCTCCAAAGGTTCACCGGAAAATGGTACAGCTATACTGTTGACTACCTTGCTAATAATCTGCATGTAGAGTTTGTTTTCAGGAATAATACCCTCTTCTTCGAAAGTGTTCCGGAGGTTTTGTATCTGGGTATAAATAGAAAAAATGAACTCTTTTTCTATCGGATCTGTGTGTTCTTCTAATGAAGAGCGGATTAGCAGATGGAGAATATTCAATAGATATTCCGGTATATTTTCTTCTTGTGAGGAAAAAATGGTTTTTGTCAGTTCATGAAAATGCAAACTTTCTTCGGATACGTAAACAATATTCTTTTGGTTGATATAGTTGGTGATTTTGTATATATCTTCCGGACAAAGATCTTTGATTAGTTTGTGATTCAATAGTGCAACGACAGGTTTATAATAGTAATAGGTTCCGTTTTTCTCTTGTTTGGAATAGTTTCTTAGATCACATAATAAAGAGATGAGAGCGGCGACTGAAGTTTTCTGTGCCGGATACCCCATGGTAATATTGATTTTTTGTATGGTTTCCGGTATAGAATGCATGACGGGGATCAACATTTGTTCATCGCATAATACAATGGCTGTATCGCGTGGATTACTATTTTTTGGCATTTCCAGTAATTCCGGTAAAAGTTTGGCTTGTCCGATGGTAGAAGGGACTGCTATATATTCGATTTCCTTATCGTTGTATCTGAAATTGTTGAAATGTTCTATGCCCAGTTCGTTGGGGAAATTTTTCAGATTTTCCCGGATGTAATGCCCGGCCTCCTGATGTTCTCCGGTCGTATAATAGAGGTCATAGTCCCAATAGAATGAAGCAGTCCCAAGTCCCTGATAGTATGAAAATATTTGCTTTTCACAGATATTCAGAGCATTGAATCCGGCAATAAGCAGGTGTTCCGGATGGGTATACTGATCCAAATGTTCGCAAAAATACCGCTCATTCATTCCTTCGTAACTGATCCCTTCTTCTAAGAGATGGGCTTTGAAATGGCAGTAGGTACTGTATAATTTATCCCATATTTTCAGGAATTCTTTTTGTTCGTTACTATATTTTTCAGGATTGAAGCTGGTCCAGAATTTTCGGATGACAGCAATTTGTTCTTCAGAGAGATAGGGGAAATTCAGTTCCAGCTCTTTCAATGCAATCAGATTGGAAAACAGATCTTTGGCTTCAACCAAGTATTTGTCGATATCATCGAAATCCCCCAATAACATGTTTCCCCAGAAATAAAAATCTTCGAATTTCTCCGGAGAAGCGGTAGCCTGGGTGTATGCTTTATACAATTTGATGATCAGGGATAAATTTTCAGCATTTTTCAGTCCGGTATGTTTTTCAATGTATTCGGTCAGGGTGAGGATTTCCGGCATCCAGACCGGGCGGTCGATTAGCCTGGATAGTTCTTCAGCTAAGAAAAGCCCTGCACGTTTGTTTGGAAAAATAATCGTCAGGTTTTTTAAGTCAGTACCATATTTGCGGATGATGTCTTTTGCCAGAAGCTGAAGAAAAGAAGCCATGCGAATTCAAATTTTGGAGTTTTAGTTTAGAAAAATAATATCTAAATTTGACAAATTTACAAATTAAAATCTGAATATGAGAATCAGAAAGTTTAAAAACAGAGATCTTCTATAAAGACAAATATTATGCTGAAAGAGTTATTGACAAGAAACAGGAGTTACCGGAGATTTTATCAGAGTGAACGGATTGATGCCGGCGATTTAAAAGAGCTGTTAGATTTAACCCGTTTGTGTGCTTCCGGAAGGAATGCACAGGCATTGAAATATGTCCTGGTTAATCAGGAGGAGACATGTGCAAAAGTTTTTCCTCAGTTGGCCTGGGCCGGTTATCTTACTGATTGGGCCGGACCGGAGGAGGGCGAACGCCCTGCAGCTTATCTGATTCAGCTGTTAGATACCCGTATTGTAGAGAATTGTTTGTGCGACGACGGGATACAGGCACAAACGATTTTATTGGGAGCGGTGGAAAAAGGTTTTGGAGGATGTATTATAAAGGCTTTTAAAAACGATGCTTTGCGCAATCTTTTGCATTTACCCGAAGAACTGAAAATTATGTATGTGATTGCATTGGGAAAACCGAAAGAAAAGGTTGTTATCGATGATATCCGGGAGGGGAATTATAAATACTGGCGGGATAAAGATGCCGTACATCATGTGCCTAAACGCAAGACAGAAGAGCTGATATTCGATGTATTATGAAAATATTGTGTGCTGAATACAATGAGATTCCGGAGGTGGCCATTGTGCCGGTAGGGGATGATGTCTTGCTGAGGAATAACGGTGATTTTTATATTCCTGATTTTACAAAAGAGCTCAGTTGTGTGCCTCAACTGGTAGTACGGCTCTGTAAGTTGGGAAAGAGTGTGAGTGAACGTTTCGCCAACCGGTATTTTGAAGAAATAGGGGTTGGAGTACGTTTTTATGCCGATTCTTTTGAAAAAGAACTGGAGGCGAAGAATTTGCCC
>CAJMQA010000163.1 GCA_905215395.1 uncultured bacterium
GGGTGTTCTGAAGACAAGTTTGTGCCCGACCAGTATTTGAATGGTTTGGGAGGCGATGAGTATGTTCTGAATGAAATCGACGAGTGGATTATCGATAATTATACGCGTCCTTACAATATGGAAGTAAAATATCGCTGGGATCAGTCAGAGCTTGACCTGAACCGTACATTGGTACCGATTAAAGAAGAATTGGTGGTTTCTGTTATGAAAGTGGTGCAGGAGATCTGGATTAAACCTTATGAACAATTGGCTGGAGCCAATTTCATCCGTTCCTATTCACCTAAAAAATATGTACTCGTGGGTAGTCCGAAATATAATCCGAATGACGGGACTATCACTTTGGGTGAAGCTGAAGGAGGAAGAAAGATTGTGCTGTACCGTCTGAATTGGTTCGATCTGAAAGACCGCGATTTGATTCAGCAGATCATGAAAACCGTCCATCATGAATTTGGGCATACTTTGCACCAAACGATTTTGTACCCCGAAGAGTTTAAAAACATTACCCCGGGTGGATATACGACTTCCTGGAACAATATGAGTGAAGAAGAAGCCTTGAAGCTGGGATATGTCAGCAGTTATGCCTGTGCCGGTCCTGATGAGGATTTCGTAGAAATGATCGCGCGGATTGCAGTATTTGGGCCGGAATGGTATGAGAAAAAAGTGGCCCGGGCTAAAGAATTGTATCTGAATGCGACTTCAGCTTTAGATTTCGCATATGATCCTTCCGAAGCTCTCCGGCAGAAGGAAACAATTGTGGTAAGCTATCTGAAAGATATCTGGGGAATCAATTTCTACGATCAGGATGGAGAAAAGGGATTGGTTACTCTGGTTCAGGAAGCAATCGACTATGTGACAAGTGATGATTATAAACAGTAAATTTTATCCCTATGAACAGATATCTTTTTTTCTTCATTATAGTCCTGTTTATTGGTTGTGATAAAACAGAGGACAATATTTTTACCCAGACTCCTGACGAAAGGTTAAAAGCGACTGCCGATGAATACCGGGAAGCCTTATTTTCTGCACCTAACGGATGGTTTCTGGCTGTGGATACAAAGAAAAACGGAGCTTACCGGCTGTGGATGTCGTTTGAAGAGAATGAACGGGTGGGTATGCTTTCTGATATGGATGCAACTTTCAGCAAAGCCGGGGAGACTTCTGTTGTTCCCTGTATTTCTTCGTGGCGTTTGAAAGCTTTGCTAGCTCCTTCCTTGATATTTGATACCTATAGTTATTTACATATTTTGGCGGATCCTCAGGGGGCGAATAACGGAGGAAGTAATTCTGAGGGGTTGATTTCCGATTTTGAATTCCGGATCGTAGATACTGATAATGGAGGAATTAATCTGATTGGAAATTATAATGGTCGTCTGGCACGGATGGATCGGGCTACTCCCGAAGAGGCAGAGAAAGTTGTACAGGGAGGATTGAAAAAAGTGATTGAACATCATGATGAATTCCTGAATTCCAATAAATTTCCGACAGTTGAAGTCGATGGGAAAAAATACCTGATGCGTCCGAATTTCAGGAAGACGGAGTTTGCTTATGTAGATGATGAGGGGGTATTGACAGAGCTTGCTGTCGGTTCCTATCTGGATTTTCAGGGAATAACCCAGGAAAATGCGCAAAGTAATGTTTATTTCTTTGAACCTGCAGAAATTAATGGTATGAAAGTGGATGGTATGAAATGGATAGGAAATAAATATCAGGTTGAAATTAATGATAAAACTTATGAGTTGGTAGATAATCTGGTTCCCCCCTATCCATTGAATTTTGGTTATAATCAGACTTTTTCCCAATTGTATATGAATCCTTCAGCTATGGTGGGTACTTTAACAGATCCTTTTATGAGTGAAGTGTATACTCCGGCTTATAATCGTTTGAATGGCAGGACACGTGCTATTCAGGAAATGTATTGTAAGTTTGTGATGAATGCGACTATTGGTAAGCCTGTTATGGAATTGGGTATCACATATTTAAATACTTCCACGCAGAAAAGTTTTACTGCAAAATGGCAATATCCCTATACTTTGAATGAGGATGGTACGATAACATTTACGGATCGCGAACAGACAGGGTCAACGAATGAATTTTACTACGAAATGTATATGAAAGAATTGCCGGATTTCTTTTGTAGTTTAGAATATTCACATTACGATACGGGTGAAAGCTGGGCAAATGTAGAGAAATCTAAAATCATTCCTCATACTTTTAAGATTGATTGGGCTGAAAACAAGACTCAGGGATTAACAGGGAATATCGGTGGTATGTTCCGGGCTGACCGGGAGGAAATGTATCTTGCCGGGCAGTTAAAGCAATAGTAAAATATTTATAAAATGACATGTTATGAAAAAATATAGATTTTTGTGGTCATTGCTACTGGTCAGTTTGTCAAGCGTCCTGTTTTCTTGTTCAGATGATGATGAAGTGACCGGTCCGCTGACAATAAAGACCGGATTATTAAAAGAGATTGGTTATACAACGGCTGTTTGCGGAGGAGAGATCAGCGGGGGAAGTGGGATTGGTAATCGTGGAGTGTGTTGGTCAACTGATGTCCAACCGACTGTCAAAGATAAACATACCACTGATGGCAGCGGACGTGGTGAATTCCGGAGTGAGATAACCGGATTGACCGAAGGTGTACAGTATTATGTCCGGGCTTGGGTGGAAACAAGCGATGGTGTTAAATATGGGGAAGAAAAAACCTGTGTAACATTGGCTCATGGACGGCCTACGATGTTACTGATGGGGATAAATAATATAAAGGAGACCTCGGCAGAAGTACAAGCTCAGGTGTTTACGGACGGAGGGGTGGACATAACAGAAAGAGGTGTCGTTTATCGTTTGCAATCAGCTGGAACAGATGAACCTGCTTTGGAAAATGCGACGAAACTGAAGGTTGAAGGGAAAACAGGACTTTTGGAAGGTATCTTAAACGGATTGGCCGATAATGAAACTTACATTTGCCGGGCATATGTCGTTTATGCAGAGGGGACAATCTATACGAAAAGTGAGACCTTTACCACTGAAAAATACACAGCACCGAAAGCAGAGATAGAGGAGGTAAAAGATATTACTAATACTGCATTTACAGTTACGGTGAATATAGCTTCTGGTACTCCTCTGCCTGTGCTGGAATATGGTGTAGTTTGGGGGACTAAGTCAGGACCGACGATCGAGAACAATAAGCTGAAACTGGGAGAAGGAGATGGACAGACTTCGACGACTGTCGGCGAGTTACAGGAAGGTTCTGTATATTATGTACGGCCTTATGCCGTAAATAAAAACGGAATCACTTATGGTGAAGAAGAAGTAGTCGCAACTTTAAGTTATAAAGCGGCTATTACAACCCGGATGACTGCGTATGTTACTGCCCACCGGGCTTATGTCGGAGGTGAGATCCTGAATACAGGTGTTTTGAATGCAGCTGTAACAGAAGCCGGCGTTTGTTGGGGAATGGCTGAGCATCCGACAATTGCTGATAATAAATTGAAAGCAGAGGGTATTGGAAATGATCACACCGAATTCGATTCATTGATGCTTTTCCCCTTAAAACCGGAGACAAAGTATTATGTTCGTACGTATGTTATAAATGAATATGGAACTAATTATGGGGATGAGTACTCTTTTACTACCCGTGAACCGGTGGCTGATTTTTTCAAGGCAGAAGGCAGTAGTGGGGATAATCCTGTGTTTAACGGCTTAAATCTTACTTCCACCTATCCGGGAGGAATCGCTTCCGGAGATCAACAGGATGCTTATGAAAGATTGAGCAATATTCTGACTACTTATGGTAAACGCGTCCTGACGGCTTACCGGATTTATCTGGTTCCGGATAAAAGCCAGCAACCCCGTTATATCTATACTACCATTCAATATCAGAATAGTGCCGGAAGTGCATATGTGGGAATATGGCGGGATAAGATAGACTGGGATGCTGATTATGTATACACGGTATCTCATCATCAGAGTAACGGAAATAATGCGACGAATATTTACAACAGTGCTGTGAAAAATGGACAGGAAGAAGATTTATTGCGGAGTGTGGATTATTTGAGCCAAAGTCCTTTTGTTATAGATTGGGATAATGAAAATTCTACTACAATAAATAGTGCTTTCTACATTATTCCGATTGAATATCCGGATAAGTTTAAACGTATGGGCGTATTCCGCTATACGAGTTTAACACCGGCTGAGGACTGGTGGTAAAAAAAGCCCCGACCGGGGCTTTTTTTAATCTTCTATGCTGGCAATACGTTTACTTTGGCGTTTCCGTTCTGTTTCATCGAGGATGATTTTACGTAAACGCATGGAATGAGGGGTTACCTCAACATATTCATCTTCCTGTATGTATTCCAATGCTTCTTCCAGACTGAATTTAATAGGGGGAGCTATGTTTACTTTGTCATCTGACCCGCTGGCGCGCATATTGGTCAGTTTTTTAGATTTGCAGACATTGATCACGATATCGTCCGGACGGGTACTTTCACCGATCACCTGGCCCGCATATACAGTCTCTCCCGGTTCGATGAAGAATTTACCCCGATCCTGTAATTTGTTGATTGCATAGGCAAAAGTATCCCCTGTTTCCATAGCGATCAAAGAGCCGTTGATTCGCATTTCAATATCTCCCTTGTATGGCTCGAAACCTTTTAAACGGTGAGCGATGATTGCTTCTCCTGCTGAAACGGTCAGTAGATTACTGCGCAGACCGATAATACCACGGGAGGGGATATCGAAATCCAGGTGTACCCGTTCATCACGTGTTTCCATGTTATTGAGGACACCTTTACGTTTAGTTACCATTTCAATAGCTTTTCCGGAAAATTCTTCCGGAATATCGATGGTCAGTTCCTCTACCGGCTCACATTTCTGCCCGTTGATTTCTTTGATAATGACTTTGGGCTGCCCAACCTGTAATTCATAACCTTCACGGCGCATGGTTTCAATCAGCACACTCAGATGAAGGACACCACGGCCGAAAACTATAAATGCATCAGCGCTTAATCCTGGTTCAACACGTAAAGCCAGATTTTTTTCTAACTCTTTGTCCAGTCGTTCTTTGATATGGCGTGAAGTTACATATTTCCCGTCTTTACCAAAGAAAGGCGAGTTGTTAATGGTGAACAGCATGCTCATGGTCGGTTCGTCGATGGCAATCGGAGTCAGAGCTTCCGGATTTTCAAAGTCAGCGATGGTATCTCCGATCTCAAATCCTTCAATACCTACGATGGCACAGATTTCTCCGGCCTCTACTTCTTCCACTTTCTGTTTTTCCAGACCTTCAAATAACATCAGATCTTTGATCCGGCTTTTGATTTGGGTTACTCCGTCCCGTTTGCAAAGGGTAACAGGCATTCCTGCTTTCAGTTTACCACGGGTCAGTTTGCCGATTGCAATACGGCCGATATAAGAAGAATATTCCAGAGAGGTAACCATCATCTGTGGTGTACCTTCTGCAGCTTCCGGTTCCGGAATGTCCGTAATGATCTCATCCAGTAAAGCTGTGATATCCTCGGTTTTGTTTTTCCAGTCCGTAGACATCCAACCTTGTTTAGCACTTCCGTAAATAGTCTTGAAATCCAACTGCTCTTCACTTGCTCCTAAAGAAAACATCAGGTCGAATACTTCTTCCTGAACTTCATCGGGACGACAGTTAGGTTTGTCTACTTTATTGATAACGACAATGGCTTTTTTGCCCAGCCCCAATGCTTTTTGTAGTACAAAACGTGTTTGAGGCATGGTACCTTCAAAAGCATCTACCAACAGTAGAACGCCATCAGCCATGTTCAGTACGCGCTCCACTTCACCTCCGAAATCAGAGTGACCTGGGGTGTCAATGATATTTATCTTATAGTCTTTATAACGAACCGATACGTTTTTGGCTAGAATTGTAATTCCTCGCTCACGTTCCTGATCATTATTATCCAGTATTAACTCTCCACTTTGTTTTTCGTTTTCTCTGAATTGTTTGCCTTGCAGAATCAATTTATCCACGAGGGTTGTTTTTCCGTGGTCAACGTGTGCAATAATGGCAATGTTTCTTAATTTCCGCATTTGAGTATTTGTATTTAGGGGCACAAAATTACGCAAAAATCATGAGAATCAAAAGACGATATCCTGAAAATGACAGGAATTCTCTGAAAACGTGTGAAATGAGGGAAAATTGTTATCAAAAGTATTCTGACTTGGTTTGTTGTTAATAAATATATTTTTTTTGTAGTGAGGAAACAAACAATTTCTCCGGAGAATACGTATATCTGTATTCACTTATTAAAAAATATAGCTATGAGATTAGTGATTGCAGGATTATTGACGGTTATCATTTATATTATGATCTGTGTTTTCATCCCGGAAACCGGAACTAAAAATGAAAGAAAAGAAAAACAGCAGGATCATTTTTTCGAATTTGAAGTTGAACAATTGTGGTTACCACAAATTGTCCCTCCTTATATTTTTAGAAATAATCAGAATTGTACTGATATACAAACGTTTCCATTTGTATAAAATCATACATTTTGGCGTTTGTATGTAAAAAATGAAAAAAACATTTGGATTTTAAAAATATTCGTCGCTATCTTTGTTGCAGAAAATGATGCAAGAATGAAAAGTTTATACCTACATCTCATTAATATTATTATTCTGGTGGTCCTTGGCCGCAGAAGTGAGAAAGGTATATAGACAAATGAAGTGAACAATACGTAAATTACAAATATAAGCCTTTCTCGATCCGGGAAAGGCTTTTTTATTTTAACACAGAAAAATATATAACAATGAATATAAATAGCCGGAACATTATCGTCATTAACATTCTAATCGTGGTCCTGCAAAGATGACGGGAGAAGGGTGACGCGTATATATGCAATATTGGAAGGAGCCTTTCTCTCGTCGGGAGAAAGGCTCCTTCGCTTTTTATGAATTTACTGCACAAAAATTGAGAAAATGAGAAACAACCTTAGAAGTGCCGTTACCATGACCGGTCGCAGGATGGCCGGAGCCAGGAGCCTCTGGAGAGCCAATGGAATGAAAGATGAACAATTCGGTATGCCGGTGGTCGGCATTGTCAATTCCTTTACCCAGTTTGTCCCCGGTCATACTCATCTGCATGGGATCGGGCAATATGTAAAAACTCTGATTGAGGAAAGAGGGTGTTTTGCTGCTGAATTTAATACCATTGCCATTGATGATGGAATTGCGATGGGGCATGATGGTATGTTGTATTCCCTGCCTTCCCGTGAAGTTATTGCAGATAGTGTGGAATATATGGCTAATGCACACAAGGTGGATGCATTGTTCTGTATCAGTAACTGTGATAAGATCACTCCCGGCATGCTGATGGCTGCTATGCGCCTGAATATCCCGACGATCTTTGTTTCCGGAGGACCGATGGAGGCCGGGGATTATGATGGTAAGGGAGTAGATCTGATAGATGCGATGGTGATGAGTGCCGACAAGAATTGCAGCGATTCTGAAATCGAAAAGATCGAACGTGCTGCGTGTCCGGGTTGTGGCTCTTGTTCAGGTATGTTTACTGCAAACTCTATGAATTGTCTGAATGAGGCGCTGGGATTGGCATTACCCGGCAACGGAACTATTGTTGCCACTCACACTAACCGTCGCCGCTTGTTCGAAAAAGCGGCCTCTGTCATTGTACAGATAGCGGGACGTTATTATTTTGAAGGCGATGAGACTGTTCTGCCCCGTTCGATTGCGACCAAAGCTGCTTTTGAAAATGCGATGTCGCTGGATATTGCTATGGGAGGATCTACGAATACTGTTCTCCATTTGCTGGCTGTGGCTTATGAGGCCGGAGTGGATTTTACCATGCAGGACATAGATCGTCTGTCGCGCCGGGTTCCGGTATTGTGCAAGGTGGCTCCGAATTCCCGTTATCACATTCAGGACGTCAACCGGGCAGGAGGAATTATGTCTATCCTGGGAGAATTGGCTGAAGCCGGGC
>CAJMQA010000164.1 GCA_905215395.1 uncultured bacterium
TCACTCACGGTCCGGGGCAATGTATCCCGGAAACCTTTGCAGCCATACGAGGAATACAAATATACAGCAGGCCCCCTAAAGATTATAACCAATAACATCAATCTGGGAAGTATCAAGAATACGCAACGGCTGGAAAAGAGTATAGAAATCGTCAACCCGGGAAAAACAACGGTAACGGCAGAATTAATTTCTGATTTGCCTTATCTGAAAGTAAATGTAACTCCTTCTGTTTTAAACAAAGATCAAAAAGGCAAAATCTCCATTATTTACGACGCAGCCCAAAGGAATGCCTGGGGATTTGTTTCTGACAAGATTCCTGTAAAAGTTAATGGTAATATTACCGGCGAGATCTTAGTAACAGCGAGTATTTCAGAAGATTTTTCTCATTACAACGGAAATTTCGACAATGCCCCGATTGCTGTTTTTTCTGAAAATGAAGCTGTATTAACAAACCTGGAACCCAACAGTACCCAAACCCACGATTTTTACATCCAGAATAATGGTAAATCCGATCTGATCATTCATAAATTAAAAACTTCCGATGATCAGGTCTCTGTAAACGTTGCCAAAAGAACAATTAAACCCGGGAAAAAAGCAAAAGCTACAGTTACTTTAAAAGTAAATAAAAATCCCCGGATAATAAAACTCATCCAATTTACAGTCAATGATCCTAAAAACCCGGTCATTTCCTATAAAATAAATGCCAACCTAAAATAAATTTCGTGATATGAAAACTTTTATACTAGTCATACTCACTTTATTACTACACATTATCTCTTCCGCACAAGGCATACTGGAATGTTCCAAGCCATTGATCGAATTAAAAAATCTGCTGGCTGATGATCAACCTAAGAAGGTAACTTTCACCTTAAAAAATACAGGCAATCAACCGGTTATCCTGAATCGGATTACCCCCATGAGCAGTCTGTTACAAATAAATTATGACAGAGCTCCCCTTCTCCCGGGAAAAGAAAGAAATGTTGAAATGAGTTTTATTCCGTCCAATATGGCCGAATCTTTTGATTTCAGAATTCTGGTCTATTCGACTGCACAAAACAACCGGACTGAACTGAAGATCAAAGGCAATGTCATCGACAACCCTGCCAAACCGGAATTATTATACAAATTCAACATGGACGGAGTAAAATTCAAAACGAACAGTATCAATTTCAATAAAGTATATACCTGGCAAATAGTAGCCGACACCCTGACTTTTATTAACACACGTAAAGATTCTATAGCCATCAGTGTACAATATCAGCCTTCACATTTGCAGACAAAAATTATCCCTGAAAAAATAGCTCCGGGCAAAAGAGGCCAGCTGATTGTAACCTATGATGCACCCAAGAAAAATGATTACGGCTATACCTATGAATCCATCATCCTATCTTTCAATAACGAAAGAGATTTCAGTAAACGTCTGAGTCTCACCGCCAATCTGGTTGAAGACTTCAGTAAACTGAATACCCGTCAACTAGCCAATGCTCCGGTTGCAAGTTTTGCAAAAACAGAAATCAATTTCGGAGAGATAAAAGAAGGAGATAAAACCAATTGTGACTTCGTAATAACCAATAACGGAAAAAGCCAGTTGATTGTCCGCAAGACCAAAGCCAGTTGCGGATGCACAGCTATTGCACTGGGGAACCCCGTCATAGAACCTGGAAAATCGACCACGATCCGGGCCACTTTTGATTCTACCGGCAAAACAGGCCGCCAATACAAATCAGTAACCATCATTACCAACGATCCCAAAAATCCGGAAATTTTACTAACCATCACAGGGGACGTAAAAAAAGTAAATGAGTGACATTAAATTTTCCTATCTTTGTATTCCAAATAACAGAGATAGGAAAATGGTTTATCCGGAGAACTTTGAGAGTAAGATAAAATTTGACAAAATCAGACAACTGATCAGAAATAGTTGTCTGAGTGATATGGGCAAAGAATTGACCGACGCAATGAAATTCTCTGCCGATGCTGGCGAAATCCGGGAAAAATTAACAGAGACACAGGAATTTATGGCCATTATACAGGAAGACAACCAGTTTCCTGCTGATCACTTCAACGATGCCCGGCCTTTTCTCCATAAAATACGTGTAGAAGGATTATTTCTGGAAATAGCAGAAATGGTAGCACTGAAAAACTCTTTAGAGTCATTGAATGCCATCATCCGTTTTTTCCAGGGAAAAGCCGAACGTTATCCGTTCCTGACTTCCAAAGCCGGAGAAATACAACTATTCCCCTATATTCTGCAACGTCTGGACTCCATTGTTTCCAAACATGGTACCATTAAAGATACAGCTTCCTCCGAACTGGGGGATATCCGTCACCGTCTTCAACGCAAACAAACAGGCATTTCCCGGCGGATGCAAGCGTTATTACAACAGGCCCAGACCGAAGGATGGGCAGACAAAGAAACATCTATTGCCATCCGGGACGGCCGTATGGTGATACCTGTTCCCTCCGCTTACAAGCGCAAAATCAGCGGTATCATACATGACGAATCAGCTACCGGAAAGACCTCTTACATAGAACCGGCAGAAATTGTAGAAACCAACAATGAAATACGAGAACTGGAACTGGAAGAGAAACGAGAGATTACCCGTATATTAAGACATTTTGCCGAAGATATCCGCCCCTATGTCGATGATCTGATTCCAGCCTACGATTTTCTGGCTTATATTGATTTTGTCAGGGCTAAAGCTACTTTTGCCATATATGTACAGGCTACAGTTCCCATTTTCGACGAACATCCTGAAATATGGTGGTATGAAGCACGTCACCCCTTATTATGGCTCAGTCTGAAAAATACAGAAAAGAAACTGATCCCTTTAAAACTGGAGATCGATGAAAATCAACGCATTATTTTGATTTCCGGTCCCAATGCAGGAGGAAAATCAGTATGCCTGCAAACAGCCGGATTACTGCAATACATGTTCCAATGTGGTTTACCAGTCCCCGTCAGCGAAGCCAGTCGCTTCGGTATATTCAGGAATATACTGATTGACATGGGAGACGAACAATCCATTGAAAATGATCTGAGTACTTATAGTTCCCACCTGATCAATATGAAAAACTTTCTGCGCTACGGAGACAAAGACTCTCTGATTCTGATCGATGAATTCGGAACAGGAACAGAACCGATGCTGGGAGGAGCTATCGCAGAAGCTGTACTGAAAGTACTGAACGAAAAACAAGTAAAAGGGGTTATCACAACCCATTACACCAACCTAAAGCATTTTGCTGCAGAAACTCCGGGTATTGAAAACGGAGCCATGTTGTATGATAACCACCGTATGTTGCCCCTATTTGAATTATGTATCGGAAAACCAGGCTCCTCTTTTGCCTTTGAAATCGCCAGAAAAATCGGATTACCGAAAGAAATCATGGATGATGCCGCTTCCAAAATCGGAGAGGATCACATCAATTATGACAAACATCTGAAAGATATTGCCCGGGATAAACGATACTGGGAAGAAAAAAGACGGAAAATTCATGAAAACGAAAAACGTCTGGACGAGGTGGTTGATAAATACCAGAGTGAACTAAATGAAACTTCCCGCCTCAGAAAAGAAATCCTCAGAGAAGCACAACAAAAAGCACAGGAAATCATTACTGCCGCCAACAAAACTATAGAGCAAACAATCAGGGAAATCAGGGAAAATCAGGCAGAAAAAGAAAAAACCCGGCAAATCCGCCAGAAAATGGAAGCCGAAAAAGAACGGCTACTGTCTGAAGTTGTCCATGAAGAGGAAGAACGCATCCGTAAAAAAATAGAAAAGTTACAAAACCGGGAGAAGAAGAAAAAAGAGAAAAAGAAAACACCGGCAAATACCCCTCTGAGCATTGACTCAAAAATGACAGAATTCCGGAAAGGCGATTATGTGAGCCTTCCCAATAAAACTATCGGGGAAATTTTGGAGTTAAATAGTAAAGAAGCTATTGTTGCCATAGGAAATATCAGAACCAACATCAAGCTTTCACAATTGCAAAAAGTATCTGCCGGACAAGCAAAAAAAGCAATCAAAGCGCAGATCCGGACCTCTTATACCAATATACGCGAAAACATCAGTCAAAAGCGTTTCGATTTCAAACCGGATATTGATTTAAGAGGAATGAGAGGAGATGAAGCCTTACAGAAAGTCATAACTTTTCTGGATGAAGCTGTTATGTTAAACTACAAGGAAGTAAGATTACTGCATGGCACAGGAACCGGAGCTTTACGGCAACTCATCCGCCAATACCTCAGTACCAACCCTCTGATCGCATCTTATGCCGATGAACAGATTCAATTAGGAGGAGCAGGTATCACCGTTGTAAAACTGGATATATAAGTTTAATATTTTTCTTATATTTGGAGCAGGAAACTGAAATATGAGTAAATTATTCTACATATTTTTCATTACTATCAGCCTGTTTGGTAGCTCAAACTCCGATGGGATGAAAGAATTTGCAGATTCCCCAACCTACATCAGTAAAACGAATATAGAACAGGAAACTTTCTATAATTCATTCCGGAATTTTACTTTAAACGAAGATATATCTTCACCTATTCAGTATTCACGAACCAGCGGGCGAAGTGATCAACGCATAATTTCCATAAAAAACCTGCATAAACCGTTATCCGTTTCACACAGGTTTCTCTCCCCCACTGATAATAACAATCAATACAAGGCACTACTCTATACACAAGGTTTTTATCTTTATTTTATGAGGGAATTGATTATATAGGACTATTCTTTGAGTATTCGGATCACAAAGAATGAACTACATAAATTACCTATCATGAAAAAAGACAAAAAAAATTACAGCATTTACATGCTGATGCTCCTGATATTCGGAAGCCTTATCTATGGAGCACTAAACCTGGGAGAGAAATTTTCCAGCCACGAAGTCACAGCACTTTCCGGAAATCTAAACGAAAGTGCTTGGGGCATGTTCAAAAAGATCATCACCAGCAATCTCCATCACTCATTAACCATACTCTTATTCCAGATTATTATTATCCTGATTTTTGTCCGCCTTTTTTCACACATCTTTAAATACATCGGGCAGCCTGGAGTTATTGGAGAAATAGTTGCCGGAATCGTACTCGGTCCCTCTGTATTAGGGTATTTTTTCCCGGATTTTTTCCAAACCCTTTTCCCTGCCGATTCTCTGACTAACTTAGAATTATTGAGTCAGATCGGCCTGGTACTTTTTATGTTTGTTATAGGCATGGAGGTCGACTTCGGGATGCTAAAGAATAAAATGAACGAAACCTTGGTCATTAGTCATGCCGGCATCATTGTACCCTTCTTTCTGGGTATTGTTTCGTCATTCTGGATATACGAAGCATATGCAGCTCATGTAACTTCCTTTTTGCCTTTTGCACTATTTATCGGAATCTCAATGAGCATTACCGCCTTTCCTGTACTCGCCAGAATTATACAAGAAAGAAATATGACAAAAACACCCATAGGAGTACTCTCCATTGCCTCTGCCGCCAATGATGATGTCACCGCCTGGTGTCTACTGGCCATTGTCATTGCAGTTGCTAAAGCCGGAACTTTTCTGAGTGCCCTGTTTACTGTCGGGCTGACTTTTTTATTCATACTTCTTATGTTTGGTGTAATACGTCCATTTTTACGAAAGATCGGAGACATCTATGCCAATTCGGAGGTAATCAATAAATCTTTTGTGGGTTTCATATTTTTAGTATTGATTGTATCTTCCGTCACTACGGAAATCATAGGCATCCATGCCTTATTCGGAGCGTTCATTGCCGGAGTAGTTATGCCTGTCAATTCGGGTTTCCGTAAAGTGATGATGGAGAAAGTTGAAGACGTAGCATTGGTTTTCTTTCTGCCCTTGTTTTTTGCATTCACCGGCTTACGGACAGAGATCGGATTAATCAATACACCGGAACTATGGTGGATATGTGCTTTATTAATCTTTATTGCCATACTCGGAAAACTGGGAGGTTGCACAATAGCCGCACGTCTGGTAGGGGAATCCTGGAAAGATAGCCTGACCGTAGGAACGTTGATGAATACACGGGGACTTATGGAATTGGTCGCACTGAATATAGGCTATGAAATGGAAGTTTTACCTCCTGAAATTTTCGTTATTTTAATTCTGATGGCGCTCATTACCACATTTATGACAACTCCATTATTAAAACTGAACGATAAGATATTCAGAGCGGTACTCCACCACCAACCGGAACGACCCAAATTAATTCTTTCTTTCGGACGGCCTGAAAGCGGTAAACTCCTGCTCTGTCTGGCCAGCCGATTGTTCGGGGAAAAACTGAAACAGACACACATCATTGCGACTCACTATACTTTGGGAACCGATCTGAATCCTGTAAAGGCCAAACAATATGCAAAAGACAGTTTTAAACCTCTGGATGAAATCACTACACACCTGCAACTGGATATTGAAAAACGTTACAAGGTAACTGACCGTCTAATCTACCAGATGAGCAAAGATGTGAATCATGAAAAACCTGATCTTTTACTTATGGGAGCCGGCCCACAATTCATGCAAACTTCTCCGGAAACAGTTCCATATAAAATACAGACTCCGGTTACGCGTCTATTCCGTACTATTGAGAAAAAATCATTCCGCCTGCCGGGAGTACTGTTGAAAGATAAACTACAGGATGTTATCGAAAAAATAAGCAGCCCGGTAGCCATTCTTGTCAACCGAAATTATAAAAATCCAGAGCATATATTTTTATACATCAATCAAGAGAAAGACTTTTGCCTCATTGATTTTTTCCAAAGTACTTTTATCAGCAATTCAATTATTCAGCTTTGTTCTGCCTCCCGGGAATTGATACTGGCTATTCAGCAAAAAGCAACTAAATCCGGACTTTGGAGAACAGGAGTGCTTCTTTTAGAAGAAATAAATACCCCGCAAACCGACAGTCTGCTTATCCTAAGTTATGAAAGCTGTCAGAAATTAGCCCGGATTCCAGCATTACTCAATACCCTTCCCTCTTTATTGGTTTTACATTTAAATTCAAAAATATAACAATGGAAATATTTATTATTCTAGGACTTATTATTTTAAACGGTATTCTTTCTATGTCAGAAATAGCGATGGTTTCAGCCCGGAAAAGCCGGCTGGAAACAGCAGCTAAAAAAGGAAGCCAATCAGCCCGTACAGCATTACGCCTGGCCAACCAACCGGACCGGTTCCTCTCTACCATCCAAATAGGAATCACTTTGATCGGCATTCTTACGGGACTTTATTCCGGAGAAACCCTGGCTAAAGGATTTTCCTTATGGTTGGAACAAACAGGCATTTCTCCAACACACAGTCTCACCATTTCGCAAGGAATAATTGTCATTCTTGTTACTTATCTCACCTTAATTATCGGAGAATTAGTCCCCAAACATCTGGGTATGAATGCTCCGGAAAAGATTGCACGCCTGATCGCACGCCCCATGGAAATTTTATCCAAAATTGCCTCTCCTTTTGTATGGTTGCTGTCCGCCAGCACCCAAGCCGTCGTAAAAATCACCGGTATCTCCTCCAAAGATAATAAAATCACCGAAGAAGAAATCAAAGCCATTATTCAGGAAGGAACAGAAGGAGGAGAAATACAAGAAGTTGAACAAAACATTGTAGAAAAAGTATTCAATCTGGGAGACCGGAAGATCGGCTCCATCATGACTCATCGCAGTGACCTGATCTGGCTGGATATTCGTGAATCCGTTGAATCCATCCGTTCCAAAGTCAAAAAAAATGTCTACACTGTCTATCCTGTGGCCGAAAATGAACCCGATAATATCTTAGGGGTAATATACCTGAAAGATCTTTTCAGTAAAATCGACGAGCCTGATTTCAGTCTCCGGCATATCCTCCGCCCCGCCCAATTTTTCCCGGAGCACCCAAGCGTATACAATGCTTTAGAACATTTACAAACCGGCCACATTAAATATGGATT
>CAJMQA010000165.1 GCA_905215395.1 uncultured bacterium
AGGTTTAAGAAAAACGTACGTTTTAGTTTATGGGGAAATGAAGAACAGAGTACTTTATAAAAAAAGAAAGAATTAGTTTTAAATGTGCTTTTTTTTTCACAAATTGCATGTCGCAAACGATTACGAACTTAAACTTTATATTATTATGACAGCACAAGATTTTATGGACAGGGAGGCCCGTTATGGGGCTCATAACTATCATCCACTCCCTGTGGTACTTACAAAAGGGGAAGGGATTTATGTCTGGGATACAGATGGAAAAAGGTATTTTGACTTCCTGTCTGCTTATTCTGCCGTGAATCAGGGACATTGTCATCCGAAAATTGTCAAAGCAATGACCGACCAGGCTCAGAGACTGGCATTGACTTCGCGTGCATTTTACAATGATGTGCTGGGAGAATGGGAAGAGTTTGTAACAAAATATTTCGGATACGATAAAGTATTACCGATGAATACAGGTGCCGAAGCTGACGAGACGGCTCTGAAGCTTTGCCGCAAATGGGCGTATATGAAAAAAGGGGTGCCTGATGGAAAAGCGAAAATTATTGTTTGTGACGGTAATTTCCATGGACGTACCATCACTATAGTTTCCTTGTCCAATGATCCCGATTCTTATGCCGGATTCGGACCTTTTACGCCAGGTTTTATTAGAATACCTTACAATGATATTCCTGCATTGGAAGAGGCTTTAAAAGATCCGGATGTAGCTGGCTTTTTGTTAGAGCCGATTCAGGGAGAAGCCGGTGTTTTCGTTCCGGATGAAGGATATTTGAAAAAAGCTTATGATTTGTGTAAGGCACACAATGTGTTGTTTATCGCGGATGAAGTACAGACTGGTATTGCTCGTACAGGTAAATTGCTGGCTTGTGACCATGAAGGGGTACACCCGGATATCCTGGTTTTGGGGAAGGCGATGTCGGGAGGGATGATGCCGGTGTCCTGTGTTCTGGCTGATGACGACATCATGTTATGTATTAAGCCGGGAGAACACGGTTCAACGTATGGTGGTAACCCCATTGCAGCTAAAGTGTCCATCGCTGCCTTGGAAGTGGTCAGAGATGAGAAGCTGGCTGAGAATGCTGAAAAATTAGGGCAGGTATTCCGGGACAGAATCGGTCAGATCCATTCGGATATGGTGGAATTAGTCCGGGGAAAAGGTTTATTGAATGCTGTTGTGATTAAGCCGAAAAATGGTAAGACTGCTTGGGACGTATGTTTGAAATTGAGGGATAAAGGTCTGCTGGCCAAGCCAACCCATCAGCATATTATACGTTTTGCACCTCCTTTGGTGATCAATAAAATAGAATTAATGGAAGCTATTGGTATTATTGAAAATACATTGGCTGAATTTTAATTTGTGGTTTCAATAAAAAAGGAAACCGGAGTGTAAAAGGCTCCGGTTTTCTTTATCTTTGTATTTTAAACAAAAAATATGAAATAGTTGATGAAGCAGAACTGGAAACCAGGAACCATGATTTATCCCTTACCTGCTGTATTGGTAAGTTGCGGAGAAAATGAAGAAGAGTATAACATTTTTACAGTAGCCTGGACGGGAACCTTGTGTACCAATCCCCCCATGTGTTATATTTCAGTGCGTCCGGAACGGCATTCATATGACATCATCCGGCGTACAGGTGAATTTGTGATCAATCTGACTACCAGGGAGATGGCTTTTGCTACAGACTGGTGTGGGGTTAGATCCGGGAAAGATTATAATAAGTTTAAAGAAATGAAACTTACCCCTGGAAAAGCAACTGTCGTGAATGCTCCGGTTATTGAAGAATCTCCCATTTGTATAGAATGCCGGGTGAAAGAGATTGTTCCTCTGGGATCACACGATATGTTTATTGCCGAAGTGGTGAATGTACAGGCTGATGACCGCTTTTTGGATCCTGTGACAGAAAAATTTGAATTGGATACGGCACATCCGTTGGTGTATGTTCATGGTGGATATTATGATCTGGGAGAGAAAATCGGAAAATTTGGTTGGTCTGTGGAAAAAAAGAAAAGAAAAAAATAGTATTTTTACAACAAAGAAAAATTAAAGTTAAATATATCAAACGATGAAAAAATTATTTTATTTATTGTGGTTGTCGCTGATCCTGGCCGTTACTGCTTCCTGTGATGGTACTTCCGGGGTTCAATATGAGTCGGTTCCCAACGATCCGATGAACAGTAGAATTTATACCCTGGATAACGGAATGAAAGTGTATATGACGGTTAATTCCGATCAGCCGCGTATACAGACCTATATTGCTGTCCGGGTAGGAGGAAAGAATGATCCGGCTGAGACAACAGGACTGGCTCATTATTTTGAGCACCTGATGTTTAAGGGAACTCAGGAGTTCGGCACCCAGAATTATGAGTTGGAAAAACCCATGCTGGACAAGATCGAACAATTGTTTGAGGTATACCGGAAAACTACGGATGAAGTTGAACGGGCTGCTATCTATCATCAGATAGACAGCATGTCCTATGAAGCTTCAAAATTGGCTATTCCCAACGAATATGATAAGCTGATGTCAGCCATCGGGGCTACCGGAACCAATGCCTACACTGCTTATGATATGACTGTATACGAAGAGAATATTCCTTCCAATGAAGTTGACAACTGGGCGAAAATACAGGCCAACCGTTTTAAAAATGCCGTTATCCGTGGTTTTCATACCGAACTGGAAACGGTGTACGAAGAAAAAAATATGTCTCTGACGAAGGATAACCGTAAGGTATATGAGCAGATGTTATCCGCTTTATTCCCACATCATCCTTATGGTACTCAGACTGTTTTGGGAACTCAGGAAGATTTGAAAAACCCTTCTATCACCAATATCAAAAATTATTACAAACAGTGGTATGTTCCTAATAATATGGCGATTTGTCTTTCTGGAGATTTTGATCCGGAGATGATGTTGCAGACGATTAATAAGTATTTTGGGGATATGCAACCGAATCCCGATCTGCCGAAGCTGAATTTTGCTCCGGAAACTCCGATCACAGAACCGGTGGTACGCGAAGTAATGGGTCCGGAAGCCGATATGCTGGCTTTGGGCTGGAGATTCCCGGGTGCCTCCAGTAAAGACGTTGAAATGTTGAGTTTATTCAGCCAGATCCTGTACAACGAACAGGCAGGACTAATAGACATCGACATCAATCAGCAGCAAAAAATGCAGGGAGCTGCTGCATATCCTATGCAGATGGCAGATTACAGCGTATTTATGATGCAGGGGATGCCGAAAGCAGGACAAACCCTGGAAGAGGCTAAAGATATTTTGTTGGGTGAGATAGAGAAAATGAAGAAGGGAGAATTCGATGAGGAACTGTTGGAAGCCATCATAAACAACAATAAGCGGGATATACAGAAGCAGCTGGAAAGTAATGAAGACCGGGCAAACTGGTTTGTACAATCCTTTATAAACGGCTCCGATTGGAAAGACGAAGTGACTGCACTCGACCGGATGAGCAAGGTGACAAAGCAGCAATTGGTAGATTTTGCAAATGCTAATTTTAAGGAGAATTATGCTGTCATCTATAAACGGCAGGGAAAGGATTCGAATGTAAAGAAAATGTCGAAACCTGCTATTACCCCTATTTTTATGAACCGGGATACTTCCAGTGCATTTTTGAAGGAAATTCAGAATACTAAGGTTGAACCGATAGCTCCGGTGTTTGTGGATTACAGCAAGGATATGGAGAAAGCTGCTATGAAATCGGATATTCCGGTTTTGTATAAGAAAAATACGACGAATGACCTGTTCTCATTGGTATACGTATTCCAGAGAGGAACGAATGACGACCGGCTTTTGGGTACTGCTGCCCAATATCTGGATTATCTCGGGACATCAGAGATGCAACCGGAGGAGGTGAGCGGAGAATTTTACAGACTGGCTTGTGAATTCAGTATCCGTCCGGGAGCCGACAGAACCTATATCAGTGTGAGCGGATTGAGCGAGAACATGACTCAGGCTGTGCAGCTGTTCGAAAAGCTGTTGGCTGATGCTCAGCCGGACGAAGAGGTACTGGAATATATGAAATCGGACATATTGAAGGGAAGGGCTGATGCAAAATGGAATCAGCAGGCTAATTTCAAAATGTTGATGCAATATGGTTTGTATGGTCCGAAATCTCCTGCAACCAATGTTTTGTCGGATAAAGAATTGCGGGATCTGAAGTCTGCCGATCTGTTGAATAGCCTGCGTGAATTGGGTAAATTCCAGCATATGGTTCTCTATTATGGTCCGGCTCCCCGGGAAACTGTCATTGCTGACCTGAATAAATATCATCAGGTGCCTGAAAATTTGATAGCTGTGGACAAGCAGGATGTGTTTAAATTTCAGGAAACTCCGAAAAATCAGGTATTGATAGCTCCTTACGATGCAGCCCAGGTGTATATGGCAGCTGTTTCAAACCGGGGTGAGAAATTCGACATTTCCGTATATCCGGTGGCAACGCTTTACAATGAGTATTTTGGAGGTGGTATGAATTCCATTGTTTTCCAGGAATTGCGTGAATCCAGAGGACTGGCTTATACCGCTTCTGCCAGTATGAGTCAGCCGTCACGTCTGGACAGACCTTATGTATATACCACTTTTATTGCAACGCAAAACGATAAAATGGGGGATGCCCTGAATGCTTTTGACGAGATCATCAACAATATGCCTGAATCGGAAGCAGCCTTTAATCTGGCTAAGAATGCCTTGATTGCGCGTTTACGTACCGACCGCGTGATCGGGGCGCAAATTTTCGACAGCTATTTGTCTGCACAGGATCTGGGACTGGATTACGATACCCGGAAAGTATTGTTTGACGAACTGCAAAATCTGACCCTGGAGAATGTAAAGGCTTTCCAGGAAAAATGGGTGAAAAACCGGACTTATTCCTATTGTGTTTTGGGAAATGAAAAAGAGCTGGATATGAAGAAACTATCCTCCTATGGTCCTGTTACACGACTTACCACCGAAGAAATTTTCGGATATTGATAGTAAAAGTTGCCCGGTTTCCTCCGGGCAATTTTTATTTATCCTACCTTTGTGATTATAACGGAAACAGGATATGAAATTTAATTTGATACTAAGTTGTTTTGTTGCTATTCTGGCTTTGATCAATCCGATCCAGAAGGTATTGATTGTGACTTCTCTGCAAGAGCGTTTTTCGCCTTCTGAGTTACGTTATATTTCGGTCAAATCGACCCTTACAGCTATGGTGATCTTGATTTTTTTCCTGTATTTGGGGGAGCTTACTTTTAGTTATGTGTTCCGGGTGGAGTTGTATTCCTTCCAGATTACTTGCGGGGCTGTTTTGATGTATAATGGTTTGTCCGGTTTGCTGAAAGGCTTTTTTTTAAAAGTCGATGAACACATAAAGATAGCCGATTTGACAACTGTTCCCATTGCTATTCCCATGATTGCAGGTCCGGCGACGATTACAGCAGCCGTGACTTTCCCCGTGCAATACAGCCGTTTTGTGACTATTATTGCCATATTACTGGCCCTTGCCGTAAATCTTTTCTTTATGCTGGAAGCCCGGCGGATCGGGAGTTTCCTGATCAAATACAATTTTATGAATCCTCTGATCCGTATTATCGGACTGATTGTTGCCACCATTGGATTGCAGATGGTCTTTGACGGGATCTCGCTGTTTATCAAAACCCTGTAGTCAGGCTGGCACTGTCTTTTTGTCTGAAGTAGAAACGGTGATTTTCAAAAACCGGTTCTATGAGCTCGAAGCGGATCAGTTTAGCCAGTGTATTTTCTGCTTTGGGACGGGGGATTCTACAAAGCCGGCAGTATTGATTCAGGCTGATTTTTTCGTGTGTGCTGAGATATTCCAGAAGAGACTCTTCCTGGCTTGAATAGCGCAGGAACGAACCTTTGGGAGTACCGTTTTGTTGCCAGACTTTCAGATGTACCGGAGTTGCTAATATATTTTCATCCAGGATACGGATATAGGCCCATAAGCGGTTGTCCTGATCTTTGGCATAATAAGGCTTGTCACTTCCGGGTGGCACTATGACTTCCAGTACTGTGCGCCCTTCGACGATATGGGTCTGCATCTCGCATTTTACCTGTGGCTGGCAGTAGAGTTTTGCTGCAGCTTCTATCATGTATATTTCTTCTTCCGATCTGACTCCCGCAATTTTTCCGTTGTCCTTTACGCCGACAAGCAATCGGCCTCCATCAGTATTTGAGAAGGCCGAAAGGCTTTTGGCGATTTTTCTGGCGTCTGAAATTTCAAATTTGAAATCCTGTTGCTGGTGTTCTCCCTCTGCGATCAGGTTGTATATGTAATCTGTTGTTTTCAAGGTTTTATTGGATGTTTACTTTCCCTCCCGGTAGTATTGCCTGTATGCTGTTGTCGTACATGGCAGAGCAATGGATAGCGGGTAGCATGTATTCACCTTTGAATGCTGCGTTAAAGCGGAATTTAAAGGTCTTGGTCTGGTTCTGTTCCAGGCTGAAATATACGTAGTACCGGTCGTCCCGGATATCCACATGTTCAGCCCCGGGCCATGCATTTGTATTTCCGGTCAGGCGGTCATTAATAATTTCGAAACCGGAAGGAATCAGGTAGCTTAAAGCCAGTTCTTCGTAAGTACCTGTTAATCCTGTATTTTTAATGCTGATTTCAGCCGTAATATCTTCTCCTTGTTTCAGTTGTTCAATATTGACGGTATTGCCCTGAGCATTGTAATAGCGGATATTCATGGATAAGCCTGACATGATTTTCTCCTTCACGACTTCCAGTGGTGCATAGCTACTGATCAGGCGGACATAAAGTGTGCCTTTTCCATTGTTCTGTACACTGGCGGAAGCCTCTCCTTTTTGTATTTTCAGTTCTTGCTGCCAGATGGTCTTTTCGGTTTGTATATTCTCTTTTCCATGGGGAGTAGTTACCGTGACCTGGATACCTTGCTGGCTGCCCAGAAACTGCCGGACAAACATCGCTGCTGAATGAAGGGCAAAAGCGGTTTCCTGAGTGCTGTACCAATCGCCGGAACCCATGGATCGGGATATTTTTTCCAGCATTTGATAAGCCGGTTGCTGCATGCCTAAAGTAACCATTGACTGGAGTATTAAGGCGTTGTCCCGGGTAGATGAACCGAAAGTACCTCCCGTTTCCCGGTAAGGTGCAATGTCGGAAGAAAGATTCCGGATCATACGTTCTGCAATATCCTTTTGATTGCAAAGAGCATATGCGGAAGCCAGTAACCATTGTGATACAGGACGTTGTAACTGACTTTCTTTCAGTCGGTTCATGGCGGCCATATCCGGTTTCCGGGCCAATGCCAATACATAGAGACGATAGCTTTGTTCCAGTTGTGAATAGGGTTCGGTTCTGCTCCAGCTGTTTGCAACCCGTTTCATATAATTGACGCTGTTTGTCAGCATCTGGACGGGTACGGTATATCCTTGTTGCTGAGCCGTGATGAGGAATTGGGTAGCATAGCTGGTTACCCATTCTGAAATATAGCTTCCTCCCGCCCAATAGGCAAAACCACCTTCAGGAGTCTGGTAATTTCTTAGCCGGTTGATGACAGCCCGGACATTTGTTTCGGTTTCTATCTGTTGCTGAGCACTGAGAGTGACGAGCGAAGACAGGGATAACTGTGGGAAAGCCTGGGATGTGATTTGTTCTGCACATCCGTGAGGATAGGCGATCAGATCACTGATACGTTGTTCCAGATTGAGGGGAGGAATGGAGGATATTTCCAGAACAGACATCGGTTCCGCTCCCTGTATGGAAGTATTGATAGAAACACTTTCTTCTCCTTTCACCTCTTTCTCTGCGATTTGAGTAAGACGGGGATTGGGGATACGGATAGTAACATCCTCTGTTACCCGGGTCGTCTCTGAACCG
>CAJMQA010000166.1 GCA_905215395.1 uncultured bacterium
TGAGCTTGCAGGTCTTTGGCACGGCCGTCCCAGAATTGGCCGACAGTGTTCAGCGCTGCATTATAAACAGTAGGAGCATTGATACCACCTTTCTGGTCGTAAATACCGGTTGAAGTCTTCAATCCGTCGACTCCGGCTTTATCCAAGGGATGGCAGGTGGCACAGGATACGGTATTATCGGCAGATATCCTTGTGTCGTGGTATAATTTAAATCCTAAAGCCACTTTGGCCGGATCGGTAGGGATGGAGTCCATCAGAGGTTGAACAGGCTCATTGGCGAATTCGGGTATACTCAGCCCGGTAGCATAATGGTTACCCCGGATTTCCTGAATCCATTGGGCAAGTACGCTTTTTTCATGCCGGTTGAATGAATTTCCCCAATGCACCATTTTGTATTTGGTGATGGGCATAGATCCGTTAATCATACATTGTTCCAGTTTGGCCAGGTCGACCTCAGAAATTTTGCTTCCGTTTTCCAGTTCCTGGCATACCTTTTCCAGATTGAGGTAGCGTGTTCCCTTCTGAATGTCTTCGAGTACCCATTTTTTGGCTACAGGAAAATTGCCGTAAAAGGGGACTGGAGCATTGGGAGAATGGCAGTCGAGGCATCCGTTGTTCATCAGGATGGCACGAACCTGTACATTTAACTGGCCCTCGGGTATGCTTTTCCGGAAATTGAACCGGTAGATGGCATATGCCGAAAGACCCACTGCCAGAATCAGCAATAATGTCAGCATTTGTTTTTTTCTGTTCATACTCGTTTGTTTTAATTGATATAATAGAAGGTTTAATTTCCATAGGTATGTACACTATTCTGCGCTGCGGGAAGATAGTTGATGCCATACCAGCAGATTTGCAGGAATACAAAGGCCACTGCCAGTATCAGTGTGGCACTGGTGTAACGTTCCGGATAACGGTAACGGATGTGTATGTAACATAAATAACTGAACCATGTCAGGGCTGCCCAGGTTTCTTTGGGATCCCAGTTCCAGTAGTGTCCCCAGGCCTGTTTTGCCCAGATAGCGCCGAATAGCATACCCATGATCAGAAAGGCCGTGCCTGTGTAAGTCAGATTATCAGCGATTACCAGTAAGGCCGGACGTTTTTTCCTGCCTTGTTTCAGGTATCCGTAAAGTAACAACAACAAGGCACATCCCATTAATGCATAAGAAAACATATAAACAATCACATGCGGAACAAACCAGAAACTTTGTAATGCAGGCATCAGTGTTTTGTCGTGGATCTGAGGTTTCAGGATATTAATCAGTATGAAAACTCCGGCTAAAACAGTAGTGAAGGCAGGTAACCACTGATATTTCCAGCGGAGATACACTCCCCAACCCACCAGAGCTACAAAAAAAGAGTAAAACAAACGGGTTTCTCCGAGTGTTCTCATAGGCGGCCGGTCAAGGGATATCCACAAACCGACGATAAAGCTCAGAAATATAAGGGTGCCCATAGCAAATATCCATAAACTGGATTTGCGGTAACCGGGTAGCCATGCCAGGACAGAACCGGTTATCCAGAAGATTAATGTCCCTATGGCTATGTATATAAAATTATTCCACATCATATCCGGTTCTTTTTGACAGGTCCATAAATAATGAGTCCGAAAGCTCCGGCCAACAGCATAAAGATACCCAGATATACAATCCTTAACCAAGGATCCCGGACAACTAGTAGAATGGTGTACGGGGAATCAGATCCCCGGACCGTATCGTAACCATCCTGATAGAAGGAGTAACCTTTAAAATGTGCCGGATGATTGACCAGACTTTGCAATTCCGTTTGTTTACCCTGGCTTGTAAGCTGGAGAGTGGAACAAAAACTTTTAGGGGTGCGGCTAGTGGCCGGTTGGTCGTAGTATTCTATTTCAAATTTTTTCAAACTGACAGTAAAAGGCAAAGGATGCAAACGCCCTGAACGGTCGATGGCATTGTATTCCGTCTGTTGAAGGGGAACTATCATTTTGTATTCTTCCCGGTCGGGAGCTCCGAACAAGGCTGCGAATAACGCTAGCCATAAACCGCCGTGATTCAGTAAAAACAGAAGATTACGTTGGGAGTAACCAGTGATTTTCCGGAGAGTAATCAATCCCAGAATAACCAATAACAGGAGCTCCGAAAAGATAAATATCCACGATCTGAACAATCCCGGAGCCCATATCCCTTCGATAATCAGGATAGTAATAATCACTCCGCAAATGAAAAGGGTGGCAGGCATGCTGTACAACCAGCGTACAAGACAGTTATTTGAATAATATTGGTGTAAGGTCCATATTCCGGCTATGAGAAATGCTCCGGCAATGAGATTGACCGGGAACATAAAAATACTGGTGTCGTGACAAAGCAGAAAATCCATTCTTGACCTTAAATTTCTTTAAATATTTTTCGCAAATTAATATAAAAATATCTTTGGCATAAGTAGTTAGTCAGACTTTCTTTGATACTATTTCTTTATTGTTTGATAAAGAATATTTATGAATATATATAAAATATTGATATACAAATAGTTGGTGTGATATTTTTCATTTATATTATTCTCTCCTGTGATGGATATGGAGCAGGTTTTATAAGAATGGGCTGTAATTTACAGCTCATTCTTATGTAAAGGTGATTTCGGAATTCTGTTTTGTTTCAAGAATTCACGTAGAGATAGACGGAACTCCTCTAGTTGGTGGCGTGTGCAACCATCCAGACAATATTCGTTGGCGAATATGATATATTGTGTAGTCGTATCTTGTTTAGATTTATCGTAAACCATACATTTTTCAATATACACATCTGTTTGGAGTATAGGATTCTCTGCCTTTATTTCTTGATATCCGGAGATTTCTATGGAACTGTTTTCTTTTTCAGTACTTTTTTCCTGAAAATCCGGATATCCTTTCAAAAGCAGGGGGATTGTATCATAGATTTCCCGGACTTGTTCCGGAGAAAGGCCGGAAATATCGCTTTCTGTAGTGGAAATGCTATAGGAAACATAAGGAGCAGCATTTTTTTCCATGACAATGGTTTTCTCGATCCGGAGATTCCGGGGAATTCCAAGTTCCTCAGGCCCTCGTAATGGTTCATTTTCTTTTTGCAGGAAAAGTCCCGTCAGGTTGTAGATATCTTCCAGTTGTTCTAAAGAAAGTCCGGGTAGTTTCCGGTTTCCTTTGGATATGTAGAAATAAGTTTGTTTCATCATTTTCAGGTATTTTGTAATGAACCTAAAAGCTGGGCTTTTTCCGTATAAAGTTGACCGGCAGCTATTTCCAGACTTTGTAATTTTTCCAGATAGACAGGTAGGACATTGGGATTGATGTACGTGTTTTCAGATAACGAAAGTTCGTACAGGCAGGATAAACGTTTCAGAAATTGATAGAAAGGGATATTTTCCGAAGAATCCAGCCGGATCAGTTGTTCCGAACAATGACGGATGTATTCGTACGCTGTATAAATGTTCCCGTTGGTTTCGGGAATGAAGCCGTATTGGATATAAAGTAAGGCATGAATAAATTCCCGGGTGGCCTGAAACAAGTAGAAAGCGGCCAGACGATAATTGGCATTCCGGAAATTTTGTCCTGCATCTTCTGCCAGTGTTTTACCCAGATTCAGGGAACGTCCGGCATGTGTCACTAAATGCCCGAATGCCCGGGTAGGTTTCCATTTGAGGTGATCCGGCAGAGGATAGTTTTCTTTTGGGTAGAGTAGTATACCTTCTGTACGTACATTATGCAAGAAATAACTACGGGAGGTCATTTTGCGAACGATGTCTGTGGTGAACAGACAGAGGGAAAGCGTTTTCTCCTGCCTTTCTTCTATGGGATAATGGACATTCAGGTAGGCAGAAATTTCCTGAGAGGAAGGACCATGGGATGTTCCGGTGAGGATCAGCATTTCATAACCTTTAAGGGGGGAAGCCACGGCAGTCCTGGCATAATCTCCATACAGGATGATCGCTTCAGGTTGTATATATTCACAAATCAGAAGAGTCAGCCTGTTTAATTCTGCTATATGTTCACATGCCGGAACCAAGGGGATATTTTCGATCTTTTTCATGAGGGAATTTTATAGGTTTTTTAAAAATTGCATTCTGGATTGATAGAAAGATTCAGCTGTCTTTTGTAGTTGTATTGTCATCCGGACATAAGGTTCTGTCAAATCGGAAGTGATATTGCAGTGCTCACTGAACAGGGCTTTATAACATAGTCTCTGAAGGTTCTGAAAAAGGTTCTGAAACCGTTCATTACTTGTCCATAAGGTGGCTATTTCCCCGGAATAAAGACGGAGCCGGCAGAAAATAGGCCAAAGATTTTCCCGGCTTTCCGGTAAAAAACCGAAATGGGCAAACACAATTCCACGTACAAACTCCTGTAATGCCCGGCTGAGATAAAATGTTGCAAGCCTGTAATCTTTTATTTCCAGACGGCGTTGTGCATCAGAAAGCAGGCTATTTCCAAGATAAAGGCACAGACTGACATATGTTTCAGTCTTACGGCGTATAAATTCCGGATTCAGTTTGGACGGTTTCAATTTGCATGTTGCATTTTGATACAATATCAATCCGTCTTTCCGGATGGAATAAAGGAAATAACTGGCAGGTGATTTTTCCCTGACCAGATCAGTGGGGAGGATACAGAGGGACAGGTGTTTCTCTTCCCGTTCTTGCGGAGGATAACGTTCGTTCAGATGGTTATAAAAAGCTTTGGTGTCTGCATTTGTTTTTTCCGGAGTAAGAATCAACATTTCATAGCCCCGGTTAAGACAATTGGTTTGCATTCCGGCATAATGTCCGAAAAGAATCAGCATTTCCGGATGGAAATGCTCACGGATAATTGCGGTGAGTTTCTGGAGCTCCCGTATTTGTCCGCAGGCTGGAATTAATGGCAGAGTTTTCATTTTATTCAGGTTTTGGAGTTCTTTGTTGAGCAAATATTGATGGTTGATACTCCAACATTGGATTATTTGGTCAAAAAAATAATGCATATGTTATTGAAATATCTGAACTATTCTTGACAAATGTACGACAATTTTTCTAATTTATATCAATATTAGTATGTTTTCATTTCAAAAATCAAATAATTATGGTAAGTATGTGTAAGATTGTTATTTGAGAATGTCTTTGATTCCGATGCAGATACCATCTTCAATATCCAGCATGGCATTGATTAGATACAGTTGTCTGAAATTTTTCAGATCTCCGGTATTTATCCGGATTTCCCTGACAATCCCTTGTTGGATGAGGGATTGCCGTTTGGTACCGTTTAAAAGATAGGAGGAAGGAGTATAGTAATTTTCTCCGTCAAAGAGTACAACATTGCTATAGCTGGTGTCTGTAATTTTTTCCCGGATACTGATCAGGATATCATCGCAATTCCCGCGTTTGGCGAGTAAACGGGTCAGGGGAGTACGGTCAGCATATTTCAGGTGATAATCGGTATTGCCTCCGTCAACCAGCTTCAGGGTCCGGATATTTCTGAGAGTATAGGTCTCAAAGTCAATTAGCCGGATCTCTTCTCCGTAAAGAATTCTGCATTTTACAATTCCTTTTCTTTTATCTGCAGGAACCATTTCAGGTTTGAGTTGTAGCGGTATATGGAAGCCGAAGGCCTCTTCCTGTGTATATTGTATCCGTCTGAGATGCAGTTCCGGATGGATAAATATTCCTTCTTTGACTTTCAGGGTTTCAATAAAAAGTTTTTTTTCTTCCATAGGACTCATCGGATTTGCAGGTATATTTTCTCCAATATTTCCTGATATTCTTCTTCAGCTTTGCTATTGATCGTAATGCCTCCTCCGCTTCTGAAATAATATTGACTGCCTTCTTTTTCGATGAAGCGGATCATAACGGCACTATCGAGATTTTTTCCGTCGAAATAACCGAATACACCTGAATAATATCCCCTGGGTATTTTTTCAGCTTCACGGATCAATTGTATAGTGGCAGCTTTGGGAGCTCCGGAAATAGAACCGGCTGGTAATAACTTAAAAATCAAGTCTCCCAGCTGAGATTCCCAGTTCAGGGGCAATTTCCCGGCGATTTCCGAGCTGGTCTGGAGGATTTCTCCTTTCAGGGTTTTTATATTTTCGATGTAGCGGAACCGTTTTACCCGCACTTGTTCTGCAATTCTGTTCAAGTCGTTGCGGATCAGATCGGTAATGGTATAATGTTCACATTCTTCTTTGTAATTATCCAGCAATAGCCTTTCTGCTCCGGGCACTGTAGCGTCGATTGTGCCTTTCATCGGATAAGACAGGATTTCACCGTCAATAATCCGTACAAAGCTTTCCGGTGAGAAACAGACTATCCGGTCTGGTAGCAAGACTTTGTATTTGGCCCGGCTTTGGTGAAAAATTTCTTCCAGGTTCAGGTTTATCCGGATTGGGGTTCTTTCAGTCAGATTGGCCAGAAAACTATCCCCTCTCAACAAGCCTTTGCGGATGATACCGAACTTGTTGTAATAAGCGGCAGCATCTGTATGCAGGATTTCCAGACGGGGAGAAGGGGCTGTATGGATGGTGTCCCCGGGGACGTTCGTTACCTTTCCGGCTACAAAAGGGATTTCTGGATTTTCAAGGGGATTTTCCACGAAGAATCCTTTTTCCATTTCAAAATCCACTCCGAAAAGAAAAGGTTTTCTTACTCTCCCGCATCGGTTCATTTCCTGGCAAATATTCTTGGCTTCTGTCTCCATTCTCTGTATTTTGGTCGACAAAAGTAATGAAATCCCGGAACATTTGTTTTATTTTTGCAGCCATGAAAAAAATACTGGTCATCGACAATTACGACTCTTTTGTGTTCAATATTGTACAACTGTTGCGGGAAGCTTCCGAAGCTCCGGAGTTTACTGTTGTCCGCAATGACAGGATAGATTTTTCTGTTCTGGGAAATTATTCCGGTATTATCCTTTCTCCCGGTCCCGGTTTGCCTTCTGAAGCCGGGGACTTGCTTCGTCTGATTGATGTGTGTAAAAATACCCATCCAATACTGGGAATTTGTCTGGGACATCAGGCCATAGCTGAATCTTTCGGCGCTTCGCTGTTCAACCTTCCGGTTCCTCTGCACGGTCATCGCAGCCGGCTTTATCAGGTCGATGGTGGTGATTTGCTTTTATCCGGACTTCCCCAACCCATAATAGTGGGGCGTTATCATTCCTGGGTTGTCAATCCTGTTACTTTGCCTCCTGAATTAGTGGTCAGCAGTGTTGATGAGCAAGGTAATATCATGTCCTTTTACCACTGTGAGCTACCGGTGTACGGTTTGCAGTTCCATCCGGAATCCTATATTTCAGATTGTGGTCGGGGGATTATGCGGAATTGGTTGAAAAGTCTGTAATATACAGATATTGAAGTGAGGTAAAGTGAATATATTTTTGTAAGTTTACAACAGTTAGTGAGCTACTTAAACTTTGAAATATGAAAAATCTGTTTTTTCTTATCTGTCTGCTGGTGGTATCTGTGGGGATTTTTGCGCAGGATGTTGTGGGTACGTGGCATGGAACACTGGAGTTTCCCGGGGTAAAATTACGTTTGGTGCTGCATCTTTCGGAAGAGGATGGAGTCTGGCAGGCTTCATTGGATAGTCCGGATCAGGGTGCAAAGGGAATACCTGGCAGTCAGGTAAAATATACCGGTAATGTGCTGGAGATTGAATTTGGTTCGATCAGGGCTGGTTATAAAGGGTGCTTGGGAAACGACCGGATTTCCGGAACTTTTACCCAAAATAATGCACCGATTCCGTTGAATTTTCAGAGGGGAGAGTTAA
>CAJMQA010000167.1 GCA_905215395.1 uncultured bacterium
CTTTAGGTGGTCATTTTCTTCCGTTTTTAAGGGGTCAAGTTTACCGTTTTTTCCAGATTAGATGCTGTTCTTCATTTTTTTGTTGTGCAGAAAGATTGTTTGTGCAGCACATTACCATGATTAACATAGAGATAAAACGGAATGTGCGTATAACTCCTGATAAGGGAGTTTTATCTACCTTTTTTTTCATAATTTTGTGTCGTTTTTAGTGTTTAACTAAATTCAGGGGAAAACTGTCACGCTTGAACTCTTGTACAGTTTTCCCCACTTTTATATATAGAGAGGGAGTAGTGAGGTGTGTGGGGCGGTGGGGGTGATCTGCTTTTTATCATGGTTTATAATTATTCAGAATCGGATTCTTTTGTCTCTCCGATCAGGGTTTTTAATTCATTGATCTGGTTATCGTAGTAGAGAATGAGAGTGTGAATCAGAGGGGTGTTTACTGCCAGGAATGACATTGTATTTATTAATTCGGTGGATAGATTTGCCATTTTTTGCCTGGCATTTTTGCCCTCCTGTGCGTTATGGAACAGTATGCTGCCTTTGTGAACGATCGGGATGCACTTTTCCCACGATAATTCTAAGTGCGTTAATATTAGTTTTATTTCTTTCAAACGGCGTAAAAGGAAATGCAGGGGATCGTCGTTGATGGTTAGATTCTTATTAGAGAATTTGATGTAATCGTTTGCCAGCATTATCAGAAATTCTTTTGTAGTTTCGTTTACTTCCTGTGTGTGGATAGGTGTTGATTCTCCTATTTCTTTGTTGTTTTTATTTTCCATAATTGGGTTATTCTTTGTTTTTAAATAGTATTGCATAGAGGTGAGTTTGTTTTATTCCAGGATGGTGTCTTGACTGGGTGAGGCTTTGTTCTTTTTCATGTTAATACCTTTTATGTGGTTGTTAACTAACCTTATTACATAATATTCGTAATTTATGTTGCCAGTCTATGGGTTGGCTGGTTATTTTCAAAAAAAACCTTTATTTGAAAAATTATAAAGGTTATGAAATCGGCAATAGAATTATATGTTAGTCAAAAAGCTAAACAGTTTAGGAATCAAAGAGGTTGGAGTATACGCTATCTTGCTGATTGCTTGAATGTATCCCATACTTTCATTGAAAATATTGAGAGTATAAGTAGTAGTAAAGCATATAACTTAGATCATATTAATGCATTAGCTAAAATTTTTGAATGCGAAATTTATGATCTTCTTCCCAAGTTTCCTTTAGACTAAAAATTTAATTTATTACGGAGATTGCGATTTAATAATGTTAGACTGTTTCATAGTATTTATGGTTTTTATAGGTATATAAAAAAGCAGGACTGTTACATCTCCCCGCTGCGAAGGTATCGGTCAAGACCCTTTTCACCAGTTTGATACAACAGTCCATACCTATAACGGTATGAAACTTATTGCCATCTGGTGAAAAGAAAAATTTGACCGATTTTTTCGCAAGCAGATCTACAATAGTTTCACAATATTTTTACTGTGCACTCTTGCACAATATTGTTCTTTTGCAAATATATTAATTTTTTTTAATTTTCATAGGTAGCAGATATTAAAATCAAGGTCAATAGACAAAATAATTCAGACTTTTACCTTTAGAATGGTGTATACTAAAAACATTGTCTTTCCCTTTTTTACATACCATTTTTGAGAATACAAAGTTGCTGTGTGTAAACCTAAAGTCAAAGACTTTCGGGTAAAGTTATACGGGGCGAGAAATTTATTCTGTACTGCATCGGTCTCATTTTCGATTGAACCTACGATTGTGCCCGTGTGTCGAGTCAATTTGATTAAAGATTCTAAAGAATAAGACAAAGCAAAAAGAGAGCACCCTAAACGAGTGCTCTCATATAATCAATCTTTAAATCTTTCTTTTAAATGTATCTTCTCTCTTTGTAAGGTAAAAGTATCTTCTAATTCTTAAATGGTATGGTCTGGTAAATTTATTTGTTCGCAAATATAATGCAAACTTTCTAAATCTGCAAGTGTTTTTATACCTTTAACCATTCATCATCAGGCTTTGCTATCAATCTGGCATTATTTATAGCCATATCTAATGTCAGGCATGTAGAAGCCCGATAGACGCCATTTTCTTTCTCTATCACAAGAGCTAAATCAGCAGTCGCTTTGGAAGTCAGACATAGCGGTAACAATAATTGCAGACGCCCGGCATAATATTGAGGAACAGCCGTTTTATAATTTCGTCTGATTCTTCTTATTGCATCATTTATTGTACCCTGAAGCAATACCCCCAATTGATATTTATCCATAGCCTGTAACGCCATAGGAAATCTTGTTATATTGTCATCTATAATGTGATTGACATTAGGTCGTAACTCAATTTTTGTATCATAAATCAAATCTGATGAATTTTCAAAATAGTTTGCATTTTCCGGCAAACTGCTGAATTTCATCAAATCCCGGTCGCTGGCTTTTCTCCATCCTAAGAAAAACCACTCGATGGTACCGGGTTTTCTGTTTTTCTGACACAAGGCAAATATTTCTTCCTGATAATCGGTAACTAATCCAGTATTGAATATGGAGTATCCATTTTGTTCCAGAACTTTATTTTCTTCATAGAGCTTTATAAATGTATGTTTGATGTAATTCTCCAGGATTGGGTTTTTTCCTATTGGATTTTTTTTGTAATCCCAATCTTCTTTCATTGCTACAGACTTTAATTCTTCTATGGACTCATGAAGATCTGTAAACCAAACGTATTCAAAAAGTTTCATACTTATTCCTTTAGGGGCTGTATCATTTTGTACTACTTCTTTTGTAAATGTAATAGCGGTTTATTCTTCACTCATGCTGATAAGCCATGTGTCCGAACTGTTACATACTCTGCTGACTGATTGGTAACCGTCGCTGTCGAAGCGGACTGTTGTACCTTTGTCGATGGTGAAACTGAACGATCCATCAAATCCGGTGTTCCAGCTTTCACTGGTGGACGTGTTTGTTATTTGCCCGAATATGCCTTCGCCTGAAGATGAGGAAATCAGTTGTCCGGAAATTTTTACCTGACTGCTGCTAACTTTAATAGCTGTTACCAGGAATGTCATGCTAGAGGATGGAATTAAATTGTAATCGAGGTGGCAGGAACTGGACACTGTGCGCGACTGGCTTTCAAATCCAGGGGCTTTAACTTCAATTGTGGATGTTCCGGAAAGATTCAAAGTGGCAGAACCATCTAAGCCTAAGAATACATCTTCCTGGCCATTGACAGAGTAGGACGCACCAATGACAGGATCACCGAATGAGCTGACACTGATTGATACTTGGTAGGCGTATGCACTACCTGCGCTGATAAGCATTGCTACAATGCTTACGAGCATTACATACAGTCTTTTCATTTTCCGCAAATTTTAAATTAATACCTAGCTACAATTAACAGACTATAAATGTATTAAAATAAATTGATATAACAAAATTTTTGTAAATACAAGGTTGATTATGAACATAATATTTGACTCGGTGACGCTTTTGTGAATGTGGATTACCTTTTAATTATATTCTGGTTAGTGAGTTTTTCTGAAAAATGTTTATACAAGTCAGATTTTGTAATTTTCTCACCAAAATAAAATTCACTAATAAAGTGAATGTGTCAATATAATTTCTTATCTTTGTCTCATAAACTAATGCAATATGATTGTAGAGTTTGAACAGGACTATTTAAAGGAGCTATACAAAACAGGGCAATGTAAAAGTAAGAAATACAGGTTTCAGCCTAACATTGCCACTAAGTATAAGAAATGTATAGACATCCTTATATCTGCTAATCGAATAGAGGATATATTTCCATTTCGTTCTTTAAACTATGAAGTCCTAAGTGGAGATAAAAAAGGAATATCATCTATCAGGGTAAACGACCAATACCGTATTGAGTTTACAGTAAATAAGATAGAAGATAAAGAGCCTGTGCTAACCATTTGCAATATACTTGAACTGTCAAACCATTATAAATAAACGATTATGAGCAACGAATTAAGGCCATATATGCCAACCCACCCAGGTGAGGTATTAAAAGACGAATTACAGGCAAGGAGCATTAGTCAGAAGAAATTTTCTTCATTAATAGGTATTTCTTATACAATGCTCAATGAAATCCTAAACGGTAAACGCCCTATATCTGCTGATATGGCATTGATGCTTGAAGTGGCACTTGGCATTGATGCTAATATCTGGAATAACATGCAAAGTCGCTATAACCTTGAAATGGCAAGACGTAATACTTCTTTTGCATCTAAACTTGACTCAATTCGTCAGGCGTTTAGTGCTGCTTGTTTCTAAGAGCATGGATATATTTTCAGTCCCAAACTCAAGTGTCCTTTTTTAGTATTAAACACACTTTTAGTATATACTATGCATTTTTGGGGTATAAAAACGGCACGCTGACGACACGATACGAAAAAGACATGAAAAAAGCAGCTACAAATTATGTAACTGCTTGATTTTCAGAGAGCGGAAAACGGGACTCAAACCCGCGACCCCCAGCTTGGAAGGCTAGTGCTCTATCGACTGAGCTATTTCCGCATAATGTTTTGCCTGACTCTGGATGGCTTCACTTTGTTCAGCGATCCGGAGGGGGAGGCGTTTACAAATTTTTAATTGCGAAAAAGCGAGGCTTTTTCTGATCACTTTTAAAATCTTTCCCTTACAGAAGCTTGCTTCTGACGGTAAAATTTTAAAAAGTGACGGATGCTTTGCATCCGCAGTTAAAAATTTGTGGGCAGTGATGGATTCGAACCACCGAAGGCTACGCCAGTTGAGTTACAGTCAACCCCATTTGGCCACTCTGGTAACTGCCCGTGTTAAAGAACTCTTGCTTTGTTTTGCGGGTACAAATATAGAGCTTTTTGTATACATTCCAAAATTTTCATCTAAAATTTATTAGAATGCAGGATTTGAAAGTCTGAAAAATATCCGTAAAATTTTCATCAGAGACCGAATGCTTTTCGGATTATGTTATGTGTTTGATGTTAAAATGGGTTGCAAATATTAAAATATATTTATATATTTGTCTGATCGTGCTACAGAATATTAATCTTCCTAAATTTATACTTATGAGATGTTATTCAAATTTATGGTTGACCGGTCTTTTCATTTTTATTGGTTTTATATCCGGGGCTCAGGAAAAATATTCCCATTCTTTTGACGAAGTAATCAAAAAAGTAGATGATTTACTGTGGTTTGAGAAAGTCGGGGATGTGGCTTATGTGGATAAGGTATTCCTATGCGGGCCTCCCCGGGCGAAGCAATCCAATCCTACTGCAATGGGAGTGAATAATCCTTTGAAATTCTGGGCTTATGTATTTATTCCTAAGAGTATTAATTCCGATAAGAAATATCCTTTGATTGTATTTGCCCACAGTGGTGTGCACTCTGATTTTTCAACTTATTATGCTCATATTGTCCGGGAACTGATGGTCCAGGAATATATCGTTATTGCTGCTGAATACCGGGGAAGTACGGGATACGGTGCTGCTGTGTATAATGATATCGACTATGGCGGTCTGGAGAATCAGGATGTCTATGAGAGCGGTCGGTATATGGTTGAAAATTATAGTTTTGTGGATAAGAACCGGATCGGAATCATGGGCTGGAGTCATGGAGGAATGATTACCTTGATGAATTTGATGACTTATCCGGGAGAATATAAATGTGGTTTTGCAGGAGTTCCTGTATGCGATGTGATTGCCCGGATGGGGTATGCTAAGGATAGTTACCGGGAAATGTTCAAACAGGATATCGGGAAAAGTGTCCGCGATAATATTGCCGAGTATAAAAGACGTTCTCCGGTCTGGAATGCTGAAAAGCTGAAAGATCCGGTATTAATACATACCAATACCAGCGATGATGATGTAAATGTGATAGAGGTGGAGCATATGATCCGCGCCTTAAAGGCTGAGGGGAAGCAATTTGACTATAAAATATTTGAGGAAGCGCCAGGCGGACATTCGTTTGACCGGATAGATAGCCGCGGAGCTTCAGAAATACGTCTGGATATCTACAAATATCTGGGAAAATATCTGAAACCTTCGAAGCCTTTCCGCTCTGTAGAGGATGTCAGAAAAGCAGCCTATAGGTTTAATTGAATTTTTGCCAATGAGTTTTCATTGGCAAAAATTTTAGTTGACCACATTGGTCGGATGACCTTCAAAGAAATTACGGATGTTGCTGACTGCTTCAACTCCCATGGCGATCCGGGTATTGATAGTACCGGTTCCGATATGCGGAGTAAGGACAACATTGGGCAAATCGTAGAGTTCTTCTGTAATGTGTGGTTCATTTTCAAATACATCCAGAGCTGCTCCTGCTATTTGGTGATTTTTTAAAGCTTTGGTTAGTGCAGCCTCGTCTATGACAGCACCACGCGCAGTGTTGATCAGGATAGCGGTCGGTTTCATTAGCGATAGAGCCCGGGTGTCGATTAAATGAAGTGTTTCTTCTGTCAACGGGGTATGAAGGCTGATAAAATCTGCCTCTTTTAAAAGAGTGTCCAGACCGACCCGTCGGTAACCCGGAACTTCGGTATTCCGGTTGTGATAAATGATTTTCATGCCGAAGGCTTCGGCTTTCCGGGCCACATTTTTCCCTATGCTTCCCATACCGATGATTCCCAAGGTTTGTCCTTCCAGGGTGAATCCCAGATTGCGCATGGTTCCCCACATACTTTCTTTTTCGGTACGGATCCGGGTATTACATTCGGAAACCCGGCGGGCAATATCCAGCATTAAAGCCAGGGCCAGTTCTGCGGTAGGATTGTTTACAGCCTTCGGGGTATTGGTGACAGCTATGCCTTTGCTGCGGGCATAGAGGACATCTATATTATTGTATCCCACTCCGTAATTACTGATTAGTTTCAGTTTTTTTCCTGCATCGATAATCTCCTGCCTGATTGGAGTGGAGGAATGAAAGATGGGTAACAGCACATCACAGTCCGGCAACTCCCGGAGCAATTCTTCTTTGGTCATTTCTTCCCCTTCCGGAAAAGTCAGTTCCCAGTCTTGGGGGATATCCTCAAAGGCTTGGCGGGGAATGTTGTAGGTAACTAGGATTTTCATAATTTTTATTCCAGGGTTGTTCTTGAAAATGGGGCAGCGTCCAGTCCGATAAACTGTCCGGCCAGATATTTATAGTAGCCTGTCACGGCAACCATTCCGGCATTGTCAAGGGAAAATCCCAAACGGGGAATATACACTTCCCAGCCGGAACGTGCAGCTTCGTCGTGTACGGCTTTTTGCAGGGCAGAGTTGGCTGAGACTCCTCCTCCGACAGCGATTTGTCTGATACCGGTTTGTTTGGCTGCTTTTTTCAGTTTAGACATGAGAATATCAATAACTGTTTTTTGCAGGGAAGCACAGAGGTCATTCAGGTTCTCCTGTATGAAATCAGGATTTTTCTTTAGCTCGTCTCTCAGAAAATAAAGGAAAGAGGTTTTCAGACCACTGAAGCTATAATCCAGACCTGGTATCTGAGGTTTGTTAAATTTAAAGCGTTCCGGATTACCTTCTTTTGCTAATTTGTCGATAACAGGGCCTCCGGGATAGGGTAAACCCATCACTTTGGCACATTTGTCAAAGGCTTCTCCGGCAGCGTCGTCGATGGTCTGACCGATCATCTCCATGTCCAGATAATCCCGTACAACAATAAGCTGGGA
>CAJMQA010000168.1 GCA_905215395.1 uncultured bacterium
AGCAAAACCGGTATATTTTTCTTTATCTATTCCGTTTAATTCAAGGACATTCGGATCAACCATCCCACAACCCAGGATTTCCAGCCATCCGCTTCCTTTACACACATTGCAACCTTTTCCATGACATAGGCTACAGGAAACGTCCATCTCTGCAGAGGGTTCGGTAAACGGGAAGTAGGAAGGACGTAAGCGAATTTGAGTATCGGGTCCAAACAACTCTTTTGCAAAATAGGTCAATGTCTGTTTCAAATCGGCAAATGACACATTTTCGTCGATATACAAAGCTTCGATCTGATGGAAGATACAGTGTGCCCGTGCCGAGATAGCCTCATTCCGGAATACACGTCCCGGGGTAACCAGGCGGATAGGAAGTGTATGGGTTTCCATATCCCGAACCTGAACAGATGAAGTATGCGTATGTAATACAATGTCCGGATTTTTTTCAATAAAAAAAGTATCCTGCATATCCCGGGCAGGATGTTCTTCCGGGAAATTCAGTGCAGAAAAATTATGCCAGTCGTCTTCAATTTCAGGCCCCTCAGAAATGGTGAATCCCAGTTTGTTAAAGATGGACAGGATTTCATTTTTAACAATGGATAGAGGATGACGGGTGCCATTTTTTAATGGGTCACCCGGAAGAGTCAGATCTAATCCTGTTTTACCGTTATCAGAATTACACAACTGTTCCTTTAACTCATTTACTTTAGCTAAAGCTGAAGTCTTCAGGTCGTTCAAAGCTTTTCCAATCTCTTTTTTTTGTTCAACCGGAACATTTTTAAAGTCGTCGAATAGAATAGCTATGGTTCCTTTTTTACTCAGGTGTTTGATTCTGAACTGTTCAACAACCTCGGCTGAATCGGTAGTGAAACCTTCAATTTCGGCTATTAATTGCTTAATCTTGTCTAACATTGTCAATGCTTTATATTTCAAGGTTACAAAACTACTTTATTTAATTGAAAATTGGAAATGAAGAGTTGAAAATATCATTTTTCAAATTTTACAAATTTTGAAAATAGCCGTTTGGTCAGGGGATAACAAAAGCAACCGGCAATACCTCCGGCAACATCTGCTATGAGATCCCATATATCTCCCCCACGGTTGAAATAATTGTGTTGTAATATTTCTATTATCCCTCCGTATATGAAGGCACTCAGGATAGCGAGGGCATAAATGATTGGCAGGCGTAGTCTGGATTTATGTTCCAGTATGCAGCAAAGAAGCAGGGACATGACAAAAAACATACCGAAATGTACGACTTTGTCCAGATGTGGTATATCCAGGTGGGGATTAGGAATATCCTCACCTGGTATAGCACATAGCAGAAATATAATCAGAACCCATAGAATATTGGCCCACAAAATAAGACGAAGGATCCTGTTTTTCATTATTCATTCAATATTCTGACCTTAATTCTTACGTCAGTTTGAGGACGATCGTTACCATCCGTCGGGAGGGCAGCGATTTTGTCGATGATTTCGAATCCGTCGATCACTTCTCCGAAAACAGTATATTCTTTATCCAGATGGTGTACTCCTCCTTGTTGTGTATAAGCCTCTATTTTATCTTCCGGCATATAGAGTTTGTCGTTGTTGGCATTCCATTCAAAAGCAATATCCTGTTTGATTTTATCAGCAATTTCGCGGAATTCTTTTACTTTTTTCTGTTTCCGCAGGGTATCGAGAATTGCTTTTTTCTCTGGTGTATAATATTTTCGTTGTATGGCTTTTTTTATGGGAACATTTGTCTGATTTTCCAATATTTTTAGTTCCCGGGGATCATATTTACGTCCATCTACAATATAAAACTGGGAAATATCTGATTCTTTGAAAAAATTTACCCGGTCGGGCTGACGGGGCGCAGCAAGGGCTCCTTTTTTATGATAATGTTCTGGTTTGATCTCTGCATCAATGACAATGGGTTTCCCATATCCGATGGCAGCCCCTTTTATGGCTTTTTTGCTATCGGAAGAACCTGCTTGGATGACAAAATCTTTGATAACCCGGTAAAACAAGGTGCCGTCGTAGTGTCCCGCTTTGGCCAACCGGATAAAATTATCCCGGTGTTTGGGGGTATCGTTGTATAATTTTACAATCATATTTCCAAGCCCGGTTTCAATTATGGCTTTCACTTCCTTTTCCTGAGAAAAACTTCCTAGAGACAGGCAAAGTGCAAATAAAAGAATGGTTATGTTTTTCATATGCATTCTATTTTGTCAGTTTATCAACGAGATATTTTACAGGGAAATAAGAGGCACTGTAACCAATGAATAAGACGGTTACTATGATGATCAGAATATCAGTCAGAATAAGTTTGACGGGATAGGCTGAAATGATATAACTTCCGTCTCCAAGTGTAATTAAACCGAATTTTTCCTGCAACAGACAGATTCCTGTTCCCAGGCAAAGTCCCAGAATAGCTCCGGCAAGAGTAATCAGATTGCCTTCTGTCTTAAAGACTGTGATGATATTCTGGTTGGTCATTCCCATAGCTTTATAGATGCTGAGATCTTCTTTTTTATCCAGGATGAGCATAGAGATGGAGCCGATGATATTGAAAGAAGCAATCAGCAGGATAAAAAGGAGGATCAGAAATACAGCTAACTTTTCAGATTTCATCATAGCATAAAAAGCTCTGTTCAGTTCATATTTGTCTTCGATTTTGTATTTTCCGCCATATTCCTGTTTTAATTCCTTTTTTATGTCAGTGAGTAAAGCAGTTTTTTTTAGTTTGATTTCAATTTTAGATACCTGATCTCCAATCCCCAGGAGTTGTTGGGCAAAGCTGATGTCCGTCAGTACATACTGCCCGTCAATATCTTGTTGGGATGAAAAGAAAGCTGAAGGATATAGATATTCTGTGTTTAAGGCAGAGGCTGAAGTTCCGGCGTTTTTATCGGGATAATAGAAAACCATGGGAGTTAAAAAATTCAATCCGATTCCCAGTTCGGCTGCCAGGCCATAGCCGACAACAGACTTATAATTATCATTGGATCGTAACTTCAGCTCTCCCTGTACGATATTATCTGCAAACCGGGTATTGCTCAGATAGCCATTGTCTACTCCTTTTATAGTTACAGGTGATAATTTGTCACCATATTTTACCAGGGCTTTTTCTTCCACAATATTATCAAAATAGGCAATGTCGGACTTTTTCGAGAGCGATTCATAAATGGCTGTATCGAAGCGGACAAATTTACCTGTTACAGGAGAGATAACAATGTCAGGAGTAAAACTGTCGGTACTTTTTTGTAGTAATAAGTCGATGCCGTTGAATACGGACAGAATAACGATAAGTGCAGAAGTCCCTATGGTAACTCCGATGATACTGATCATGGAGATAATATTGATGGCATTCTGTTTCTTTTTAGAAAACAGATAGCGTTTTGCAATAAAAAGGGACAGACGCATGCGGTTTATTTTAGTAATTCGTCAATTTTATCAATATAGTCCAGGCTATCGTCTACAAAGAAGCGGATTTCAGGGACAATACGCATCTGTTTACCCACTTTTTTACCTAAAATGAAACGGATGTTCCGGTTGTGTTCTTCCAGGCTTTGCATGACAATCTCAATGCGGTCGGAAGGAAAAATGCTGACATAAACTTTGGCGTAGGACAGATCTGGACTAACCCGTACAGTTGTTACAGATAGCATGGCTCCCATTGTATATTCCTTGCATTCGTGCTGGAATATTTCGCTTAAATCTCTCTGTATCAGTCGTGCTACTTTATTTTGTCTGATTGAATCCATGGCGTAATGATTAAGTTGAAAAAAATTTCAACAAATATAGTACTTTTTATTGAGACTTTTATTACATTTGCAACCGCAAACGAGATGTAGCGCAGTTGGTAGCGCGCCACGTTCGGGACGTGGAGGCCGCTGGTTCAAGTCCAGTCATCTCGACAAAAAATGGGACGCACTGATTATCAGTGCGTTTTTTGTTATCAGGTGACAAATTTCTGAGGAGTTGACAAAATTGAAAAAGCTAAAGTACTTATTAGTATAAATTTGGAATAAATATTCATTTTTTCATAGCTCATATAGATGAATGTTTATAGTGTAAATCATATAAAATATTGTAATTACAATACATTTTATATATGTATTCCTGAATTTATACTTTCTTAGCTTCTTATTTTCTTTGTGAACTTATCCTAAATAATCACAAAGCTCTGGTAATCATCCGAAATATCAACTACATTTGTAATGTCCGGTAAAATCAGGAGAAACATATCTTTGTATATGATCGTATTAGCATATGTTAATATTGTCGTAAAGTTTGAATGAGGAACTGATGAAGAGCTTGTTTTTATTTGTTGCCGCTTTTATGCTATTAGTATTGATTGCTGATGGAATAAAATTGGAAAAAGCATTGCTGTATGACCGGCATACGTTGAAGGATGAATACAAATATGGAAAATCAGAACGAGGTTTTCAATGGAAAAAAATCGGTGCCCGGATTGATACTTTGATCCTTTTTGAGAATAAAGTAAAAGAATTCGGAGCTTTAAGTAATTACAGGAATAATAATGGAGTTCCCCCTTTAGTGGATTCCAATCGCCGGGATGCATACAGGATGATTGAAGACAGGTATGGGGTAAAACGTGATCAGTCAGTTCCTCTTTACCGTCAGGATAATCTGGAGATTCCTCATCGCTATGGGCGGGATGGAGCCTTGGTAGCTATCCTGAAGGATAGCGCTGATTATCTGTTGGTTACTCCTGCGTCTTGCGGAGGTGTATGGTTAGTTCCGTCAAAGTATGTGGATCGTTTGGGAGGAGCTGATTTTCGGAAACTGATATTTGTAGACCGCACCAATCAGAATCTCTCTACTATAGAGCAAAGAGATTCAGTCTGGTTGATCCGAAGTATGAATCCGATCACGACAGGTCTGCACAGACCTCCTTATATGAGAGAAACGCCTCCGGGGATCTATGTGATCAGGAGTAAGAAAGAGGCGATGCCTTTTCTGAAAGATGGGACCCGGGAAACGGGTGGTTTTGCACCTTGGGCCAGCCGTTTTTCCGGAGGAGCCTATTTACATGGAGTGCCGGTGAATTATCCGGATGAAATAGTTTTGGAATATAGTGGTACGCTGGGGACAACCCCCCGTTCGCATATGTGTGTAAGAAATGCGACTTCGCATGCTAAATTTATGTATGATTGGGCTCCGGTAAGTGAGTCTTTAGTTATTGTTTTTGATTAAAATGAGTAGATTTTTATTTTTTGTATTGTTATTGTGCTGGGTAAAAACAGGAAAGTGCGAACCGAATTTCCGGTTGTTGTATCAACAGTTGGGGATTGAAGAAACGATCAGCTTCCCGGCTTTTGAAAATGCATTGAAAGGTTACAGTCGTTTGCCGGTAGAGAAAAAGGGATTATTGGCATTGATTGATTATACAAAACCTTCCACCATGAAACGGTTCTGTGTTGTAGATTTGGAACAGCAACGAGTTTTGTATGCCTCTCATGTTTCTCATGGTAGAAGAAGCGGTGAGAACTATGCAGAGTCCTTTTCCAATCAGCCGGGTTCCTATAAAAGTTCCCTGGGTTTTTTTCTGACCGGTAAAACTTATTATGGGAAAAACGGTTATTCTTTGACGTTGGATGGGTTGGAAAAGGGAATAAATGATAAAGCAAGAGAGCGTTCGATAGTCATTCATGGAGCAGATTATTCTGATCCTTCAGTTTTAAAAAGGCAGGGACGGCTTGGACGGAGTCTTGGATGTCCTGCACTTCCTCCGGAAGTAAGTCGTCAGGTGATTGATACCATAAAAGACGGGGTTTTATTGTATATTTACGGATTAAATAAAAATTCGTAAGAATATTATATTATTGCCTGTAATAGGCTCTGTACCGTCAGTTTATATTATATTTGCCTCTAAAGTGTTAGGCTATGATTGATGTACAAGTACGTATTCACGACCGTTTTTCGGTGGAATTTAAGATTGGTTATGTCGTTCGTAAAGAATTGAAAATCAATGACTTTATGATGAATACGTGGATTTTTGTACCTAATAGTCTGGATATCAATTCATTTACATATACTAAAAATCAGTTTTACCGGAGTGTGAAGTCTGGAATCCGGCTGATCACTCCTATTTATACGATGAATGATTTGGCAGACGAGGATGCTTTGCCATTCCGTTTTCTGGAAGTTGCTATCAATGAATTGATGGCTGATCCGGCACGGGAGAATTTGGCTGAAGTGGAATATCAGATCAAGATGTTTTGTTCTATAGTCAGGAGTGCTATGCGGAGGGGAGCGGACAGGATACTGAAAAATACGTCTGGAGATAAACGGGAAGCTAAAGTTTGCGAATATAAGGATAGGATTGTTCGTGTCATTCGCAGATACCGGAATCTGAGAACTCTTTTATCAAATTCTGAATTGGGGCGTGAGGCTTTGGTTTTTTATTTATTCGGGGATGAATTCCTTTCCAATTTATTGGAATTCCAAATATACCGGTTATTGGAATTGATGAAACAGAAAGATCCTGGATGTTACCGGCAGGTAGAGCCGGGAATGATGCAGTTGGTAAAACAGGAAATAGAGTATAAGAAGGCATCAGGTTATAGCTATGTGAAGAAAGACAGCCCGGATTGTAACCGTGGGGTATTTTTCCGGATGTGTTTGTTGAAAAAATATGTGGAGAGCCATTTGTTTCTGAATGCATATAAGAAAAAGGATGGTCAGATAGCTGAACAGGTATATTTCAGTGTTGCTGCTGGTATTTCTATGATTTTTGCCACTGCAATAGCATTTTCTTTCCAGCAGAAATATGGAAATTTCACTATGCCTCTCTTTGTAGCATTGGTAATCAGTTATATGTTGAAAGATAGGATAAAAGAACTGACCCGTTATTATTTTGTACATCGCCTTGCTAAAAAATATTTCGACAACAAGACGATTATCAGCATCAAAGAAACACCTCTGGGCTGGATCAAGGAAGGGGTTGATTTTATTACAGAAAACCGTGTTCCGGAGGAGATTATGGAAATGCGGGGACGTTCAGATTTATTGGAAGCGGACAACCGGAATAGGGCAGAAAATATCATTCTTTACCGGAAATTGGTACAGATTGACAGTCAGGTATTGGATGAAAATAATCAGTATGATGTAGTGGGAATAAATGATATTCTGAGTTTTAATGTTTCCGGTTTTGTTCTGAAAATGGATAATCCTGAGGTTCCTCTGGCAATTCCTTCAGAAGACGGAGGATATGAAATAATAAACGGAGAACGTATTTATTATATTAACTTTTTGATACAACTTCGTTATGATGACAATATTGATTATAAACGTTTCCGTTTAATCATGTCCAGGGATGGGATTCAGGGGATAGAAAAATTATGAATTCTCAATTAATTAGCTTAGATTTGCACGGATTATAAACCCTAATATTATCGATATCAACACATAGAAATGAGAAAATGGAGTATTGACGATTCAGCGGAACTGTATAATATCAACGGTTGGGGGCTGAACTATTTTTCGATTAACGGAAAAGGGCATGTTGCTGTAACGCCCCGGGCAGAAGGCCCTTCAATCGATTTGAAAGAATTGATGGAAGAGTTGCAGGTTCGTGATGTGGAAGCCCCGGTAC